>DATIKU010000020.1 GCA_035477215.1 Spirochaetota bacterium
GGCCCGGGAGGCGGCAAGCGAATTATAAAAGATTCCCGGGTTGACACCAAGGCGGATCTGCACGAACCGAATGTCGTACTGCCCGTCCGAAAGGCTCATTAACCCGCTCTCGGCATACTGCCGCGCGAGCGAGGCCTCCGATTCGAGCACGGGGAAGAGCTTTCCCCACTCGCCGTTCACCCTCTCCTTGGCCTGCGCGAGCCTCGTGAGGGCGATCCGGTACTCCCGGTTGTTCGCCAGGGCCATCCTCACCGCCTCGTCCACCGCTATCTTTCGCGGGGCCTCATCCGCCGCGGGGGTGCTCCCCGTCGCGGCGAGCATGATCGCCGCGGCAATGGCCGCGATACGGACGATCCCGTTTTTTTTCATGCCCTTCATCTCGCCCTCCCTCCGGATTCCATTCCGTTTTTGAGGATGTTCATGAGGTTGCTTTCAAACCGCGCCATGTAGTCGCCCTTGAAGGCCATCTCCTCCAGCATCGTTCCCCGCGCGGGAATCTGGATGATATTAAAAAAGATTATCCCCCCGATTATCTGCAAAAAGGTGTACAGCGGATCCAGATCGCGTCGCAGATCGCCCCTTTCCTGGGCGGAACGAAGAATCGGCTCGATCCTCGCGATGATCGGGATGACCAGGCGCGGGATGGCGATCTTCTTGAAGAATTTGCCGCCGGCGGCGATCTCCCGGAGCATGGTGCGCAGCATGTCGCGGTCCACGATGGTGATCGTCTCGATATAGCGGTGAATTATCGTATACAGCTGTTCGCGCGGATCGCTCTCCTCCACGATGACTCCGACCACGCGCTCGTATATCATGCCCGCCAGATCGGAAAGAATGCGCTCGTAGAGCGCCTCCTTGCTTTTGAAATGATAATAGATCATGGCCTTGTTGACCTTCGCGTTCTTCGCGATGCGGTCGACGCGCGCGCCGTCGAAACCGTGTTCGGCGAACTCTTTGAGCGCCGCCGCGAGCACCTTTTCATCGCTTGTCCGCCTGGCCGCTTTTTCCATCATTCTCTCCTCGTTCCCGTTCAGAATTTTGACAACCGCTCGACGAGTGAGCCGAAGCCGAGCGAAAGAAGCACCACCGGCACGTAGAGCACCAGGCCCGCGACCGCCGACCAGGAGGCCCCCCTTGCGGTTACGAACCCCTCGCGTAAAGCGCCGCGAAACAGCGCAATCGTAAAGGGGATATTGACGAGCACCGCGGTATAAACTCCCGGCGCGACTTCTCCCGAATGAATCGTTATCGCGATATGGCTGAATGCGTTGAAAAACAGGATCGATTGGATCCAGAGCGGAACATACGCCCAGATGCCCCGTCCGAATCTACCAGCCGCCACAAAGCACAGGACGAAGGCCGCGCCCGTAATGAGTACGAGCGCCGACAGAAACTGCACCTGCGTGACCGAATGGAATCCTGCCATGTGCCGGGCTGAAAACTCCACCATGGAGAGCGACTCCTCCGCGTTGTGCAGCGCGAAAAGAAAGGGAAGCGCCCTCACCATGCCGAGGAAACGAAGCCTTTCCGCCGACAATTCCATGCAGCACCCAACCAAACGGTTATATAAACTAACTATTTAGTTAACAATATAGCGGACCGGCTTCTTTTCGTCAAGTTTTTTTGATGATCATGGAAAGGAAGCTTGCCCGGGATGGTCACCCCGTCATCCTCCCCGTCATCGACGCTACAATACA
>DATIKU010000021.1 GCA_035477215.1 Spirochaetota bacterium
CGGTACATGGCCTTGGAGTGCCGCATGGTATGGGGTATTCCCCACACCCGTGGGGATGAACCGAAGGGAGGGTTTGTTAATAGATGGAAGGACTGGTATTCCCCACACCCGTGGGGATGAACCGACTAAACAAGGATGCGGACACATTGACACTTAGTATTCCCCACACCCGTGGGGATGAACCGGACAACAGCGGTGAAGAGATACATCATATTCGGTATTCCCCACACCCGTGGGGATGAACCGCGGGAGGAGTTCGGCGAGAGGAGAGAATATCGGTATTCCCCACACCCGTGGGGATGAACCGGCCCAGGTGGCCATTACGAAGCTCCTCGAAGAGTATTCCCCACACCCGTGGGGATGAACCGGGACTCCATGGCCGCATCCTTTTCGGTGTTATGTATTCCCCACACCCGTGGGGATGAACCGCGTCGCTGCGTTTTTTCACGAGGGCACAGAAAGTATTCCCCACACCCGTGGGGATGAACCGGGCCGCTTGGTTGTGCTGGTCGAAACCAGCACGTATTCCCCACACCCGTGGGGATGAACCGGCGACGGATGGGTTGCAAATTGGTCCGACGATGTATTCCCCACACCCGTGGGGATGAACCGGGAGAAAGAGTCGTCGTACTGGCGGTCGAGGGGTATTCCCCACACCCGTGGGGATGAACCGATAACGGCGCCAGAAAAAATGTCGGAAAAATTGTATTCCCCACACCCGTGGGGATGAACCGTATTGCGAAAGTCGTTGATGAGATCAGGTCATGTATTCCCCACACCCGTGGGGATGAACCGTAAAAAATATTTCGGTTTATAATGTTTCAAAAGTATTCCCCACACCCGTGGGGATGAACCGCCGAAAACCAAAACGAAGCCGAAAACCAAAACGTATTCCCCACACCCGTGGGGATGAACCGGTCGGTGCGCGAAACAATTCGGATGTCAGAAAGTATTCCCCACACCCGTGGGGATGAACCGGGTGCGGCATTTCTGGCTGATGCAGGTTAGGTGTATTCCCCACACCCGTGGGGATGAACCGGCGGCCATGCGTTTGATGGCGGATCAGCTCCTGTATTCCCCACACCCGTGGGGATGAACCGTGGGGGATGTGGTTCAGACTCGAGGACGAGTGGTATTCCCCACACCCGTGGGGATGAACCGCTGATCGCCGGGCTGGAGATCGGCGAGTCGGCGTATTCCCCACACCCGTGGGGATGAACCGGTTGAGGAGGTCAGGGGGCATAGGGTAACATAGTATTCCCCACACCCGTGGGGATGAACCGGACATGGCCGCCACGCTGGACGGGGCCAATGAGTATTCCCCACACCCGTGGGGATGAACCGTACGTCCGCGATCTGCTGGCTAATCTGCAATCGTATTCCCCACACCCGTGGGGATGAACCGCGGCATGTCACCACGTCGCTGTATTCCGATTTGTATTCCCCACACCCGTGGGGATGAACCGGAGGAGTTATGCGAATCAACCGATTCCGTATTGTATTCCCCACACCCGTGGGGATGAACCGATACCGTGCATGATACACGGTTTATTTACCATGTATTCCCCACACCCGTGGGGATGAACCGGACAGAAACAAGTATCGCCAATCACAGGCGCTGTATTCCCCACACCCGTGGGGATGAACCGAGTCCGGCTCGAGGATTTCCGGTCCGTATATGGTATTCCCCACACCCGTGGGGATGAACCGTAACCTATCCACTTCCATTCCGTCTAAATCGAGTATTCCCCACACCCGTGGGGATGAACCGTATCACAATAATAATCACTGCTATGCATTGGAGTATTCCCCACACCCGTGGGGATGAACCGCCAAAAACCTTGAAATATAAATCACGCAATTTGTATTCCCCACACCCGTGGGGATGAACCGCTGCGGGGGATGAGCGGCCCCAGGAGCCGGCTTTATCCGCAGTCCGAGGAGAAGGTTTAGACTTGTGAAAGAAGATGTTTGTCGGCGTGCTTAAGTATTCAGCGTCGGTGGTGCTCCCCTGTATCTTTCCCGGCATATTACGTTGCCAATGAGTTTTCACATGAAAACATCGTTGCAAGAGAAATACTTTTCTGTCCCATGCACTATCGGCCGGGACAACGGGCTTCGGCGAGGAAGATGATCAACGTCGCGTCCCGCGCGGGGGCGGCGCGAGACGCGACCTCGTGTCGCCGCGCCGACATTGGGGCGTCCTGCCGGGAACGCATGGACTGAAACTGGTTGCCTGGCTTGCTGTTGCTGGTTTGTCGCGCCCCAATGGGCGACCCACAGGAGGCGGGAAGTCTCGGCGAAGGCGGGATGTCGGGAGCCGAATGCGTGGCCTGAAATAATACAATTAGAATAGCCGTGACTTGCGGGACAAACTCGCCCCGTTAGGGCTATTATATTCCCGCTTTACCAGTCGGGCAGGGTACGACGGTGTGCCCCTCGAATATCGGGCAGAACAGTATTGACATTTATGATCGGTTGGAATATTGATTATAATCTCCAGTTATGTGGCGACAAATCGTTCGGCGAATATTGAAGGGCGAAGTGATATTCTTCCATAATCGATTCTATAAGCCAGGCGGGAGGGTGGTATGTGGATTTATATGAATAACGCATTTCTTTCTATAGTCCGGAATGATGATGTTCCGGGCATGCTCCTCGTTCGGGCCCGTCGTTCCGGCGACATCGAGTCGGTTTTCCCGGATGCCAGAGTCATCGAAACTTCAGGTTCCGATTACGCGTTTCGGTCGAATATCGGCCGGGAAGTCGTCGCCGATCGAATTGCGAGCGCGGTTCTCTCAATCGACTATCCAAATTTCAAGGATTCGGTTTCGGACCCGGCGAGGCGAGGAATATATTCATCCGTATGGAACAAAACGCTCGAAGGATTCGATACCGGAATGTATTCCCGGTCGCGTTCCCGCGTAAAAATTAATCGTAACGAAAATAGTGCGAGGAAAAGTATAATGGCGGCAAAGAAAAAGGGTGCGGATTCGACGACTTCTTTTCTCCCCAAATCGACTCCTCCGCCGGAAGATCGAGATGTGATCGATTTAACGGGAGAGGACCTTTCGAAGGTGGATTCCGGGGGTAAAGGATCGGGAGACAATAAAAAAATAAAATAACCGTCGATGCTACGGTTATCTCACGGCACAAGGCATCAATCCGCTGAGGGTGTCCGGCAACAAAAAGATACCCGGGAAATAGTGACGCGGCGGATGCGGTCGGCAATACCGCAAGAAACGATACATGCGAGGCCCCTCCATGGGACGATCCCGTTTTCTCTATGACCTCATCATGTGCTTCTTCAAACCCTCCCGCCTCTGGGAGCGCATCTCGCCTTTCCGAAAAAAAGATTCCGCGCGGAACGCCTCCGCCCACATCATCCCGGTGGGCCGCGTGCTCCACGCCGGCAAAAGCGTTGTTCTGCCGGTGTCCATCATCGAAACTCTCATCCGCGCCTCGGGCACCGTCGGCATCATGGCCGAGTGCCTGTGCCGGAGGGGCAACGGCTGCCAGGGCCATCCCGCCGATCTGGGTTGTCTCATCCTGGGCGACGCGACGCGCGACCTCGATTTGCGGCTCGGCCGCTCCGTCACCGCGAAGGAGGCCATGGCCCATGCGCGTGTGGCCCTGCGGCGCGGCCTGTATCCCATGGTGGTGCACAACCAGTTCGATGCATGGCTGTGGGGTGTCGACTACCACCGAATGCTGAATATCTGCTTCTGCTGCGACTGCTGCTGCGCGGTGCGCTATTCCGTTCGGCTGAGAAGGTCCGAGGGTTTTTTTCAAAATATTCACCGCCTTCCCGGACTTACGGTGCGGGCCACCGCGGAGTGCGACGGCTGCGGCGAGTGCGTGACCGGGTGCATGGCCCGGGCCATAACGCTCGAAGACGGTAACGCGTCCATTCGCCTTGAGGAGTGCAAGGGATGCGGCTTGTGCGCGGAAGTCTGTCCCCGGAAGGCTATTGTCATGGAGATGGAGGGAGATGCGCGCGCCGGGGGCGATATCCTGAACATCTACCGCGGAAGAACCGGAATCGACTGAGAGCTCCCCCTGCCCGGGCGCCCCATTCATGCTTGACCGCGCCGCCCTGGCGCATGTATAACCATGATGTGATTACCATCATAAAACGCGTACCGCGCATTAAACCGGTTTTCCCCGTTTATCGGGCAGGCATCGATTCAGGTGCCGGTAACTCGTCCGTCCGGAGGCACTCATGAAGACGACCGCCGAATCCTCGACCGCGAGATCCTGGCTCATCGTGTTCTCCGTTCTCCTGTCTGTCGTATCCGTTGCGCTGCTCTGCGTGCTTGCGGTCAACTCGATCTGGAATGACGTCAATCGCTTCATCGGTGCCATGAGCGGACTGCGATTGAACTGGGTCGCGGTCATACTCGGCGCAACCGGCGCGCTGCTCGTCAACTATATCGCGCAGCTGTGGAAAACCGCCCGCGCTTTTCGCGCGAAGGCCCCGACACGTCCGGCGCTTTTTCAGCGCATTGCCGCGCTTCCGGTGCTGCTCGTATGGAGCGCAATGGTGTTCGCCCTGTTCATGGAGGCGGGCGACGCTGTGCTCGTCTCTCAGGCCGAGTACCTTTCACTCCTGCTGGGACCCTGGCTTCTCGTTTCGATCGCGGCCGGTCTTTCGTTTTACCTTTGGAGACGGCATCGTCGCGGAGAAGCGGGCCCCGGGGTGTTCGCGGCGGTTGCCGTGTCGTCGCTCGCGTGCGTGATATTGGCGGTCGCCCTTTTCCTCCAGGGCAGGGCGGCCGAAAGCGATTCCGCGCCGATGACGCGTCCTCCGCAGCGCTTCCACGACCAGGTCATTTTCGATGGAACAAGGGACCCGGACTATATCACTTTCAGGATACCCGGCATCGTCGTAACGCCCGCCGGGGTGGTGCTGGCCTACTGCGAGGCGCGCGAGAGCTACAGCGACTGGGGAAAGATCGACATCTGCATGAAACGCAGCCGGGATGGCGGCGATACATGGGAGGAGCGGGTGACGCTCTACGCCGGCCGGGATGGTACGGTGAACAATCCCGTCATGATAGCGGAACGCGGCTCGGAGACCGTGCACTTGCTGTACAACACGAACTATAACCGCGCCTTCTACCGGAAGAGCCTAAACGCCGGGGCGACGTGGTCGAAAACCGTCGAACTCACTCCGGTGTTCGAGGCGTTTCGTGCGACATATCCCTGGAAGGTCATCGCCTTCGGTCCGGGGCACGGCATACAGCTATCGAACAGACGGCTGATCGCGCCGGTCTGGCTTTCGCCCGGCGGAGGGAGCGACGGCCACCATCCACAGCACTCCTCAACCCTGTACAGCGACGATGGCGGAGCGACCTGGCATGCGGGGCAGATGGTCTCATCGCTTGGGGAGCCCGGCATGGGCGAGCCGGTGGCGGTGGAGCTCTCGGACGGAAGCGTGATGCTCAACATGCGCAACGAGATATTCGATTCCGACCGCGTGTATCGCGCCGTATCCACCAGCCGCGACGGGGCGCGCGGCTGGTCGCGACCCGTGCAAAACAGAGGGCTGCCCGACGCGGTCTGTTTCGGCTCGCTGCATCGCTATGACGCGCACACCATCCTGTTTTCGAACGTGCACAGCGATTTGAGGGTGGATTGGAAGCTGACCTTTTTCAAACTGAGGGGGGCGCGGGAGCCGCTCGGCATCCGCGCGAGCTTCGATGACGGCAAAACCTGGCCCGTGGCGCGGATATATCGGCATAGGGAGGGCGGCTATTCCGATATTTTCGTGAATCGCGGCGTCATCCATGCTCTTTACGAGCAGGGGTGGCAAAAACGGAACAAGTACCGGACGGACTGCCTCAGGCTCGCCCGATTCAATCTGGCCTGGGTGAAGGAGGGAAGATAGCGCTCGCCCCCATCGGGGGGCCCTCGCCGGAATGGAAACCAGGCGGTCTCTCCACGATGAGAATTCTAATTCTCATCGTGGAGAATGTCGTCCATCAACTTTTTCATCTCCGCGGCCCTGGTGCCGATGACGTCCGCCGTGTCCAGTATCTCCTGGTTGTGCGCGGCGATATTCTGCGCGAGCTCCGCGATCTTCTGGATCGAAAGGGCGCTCTCTTCCATCGAGGACTGCTGTTCCCCCGTCGAGGTGAGGATGGACTTCGACAGGCGGTCGAGTTTCTTGGATTGCGCCCCCGCGGCGCCGATGTATTCGTCCTGCCTCCGCATGGCTTCGCGTACGCTCTCGATGTTGCCGCCGCTTTTTTCGATAAGGGCAAGCACCTCGCCGATGGCGTCGAGGGTGGTCTGTACAAGCTGCACGCCCTTCCCGATATCGGCGCCGATCCGACCCACCCTTTCGGAGATCTCCTTCGCGTTATCTGATGTCGCGAGGGCGAGCTTCCCGATCTCGTCGGCGACCACGGCGAATCCTCTGCCGTGCTCGCCCGCGCGGGCCGCCTCGATCGCCGCGTTCAGGGAGAGGAGGTTGATGCGGTCGGTGATATCGTTGATGACGCCAATGAATGAGGCTATAGCCTCGCCCCCCTGGCTGATGATGCGCATCGTATCGTTCATGTCGGCGAGACTGCCGCCGGTCTTCCGCGATGATCCGCCGATCGTCTCGATGCTCCGAAGGAGTTCGGCGCTCTCGGCCAGGACTGCGCGCTGGCTCTCCTGCAGCGAACGCACCAGTTCGCGGATGCGGTCCGTCTCGGCGCTCTGGTCGTTCATTGACAGCGAAATGGATTCGATCGAGGCGAGCTGTTCCTCGTGGATCGACGACAACTCCTCGCTCATGGCCGCCTGATCCTGCGATACCCCGGCGAGCTTCGAGCAGACGTTCCGCTGCGTGGCGCTTACGCCCGAGAGCTCCAGGTTCATCCCCCCGAGGCTCGCGAGGACCCCCTCGAGGAAGCCAGCCCTTTTTTTCGCCACATCCTCCTGCTCCATCGCACGCCGGGCGAAAGACGACATGTTTTTAAGTATGGCATTGCAGATCAGGGTGAAGCCGACCAGGAGAACGATTTTTCCCAGTTCGTCATCGATGATGATGAACCCGAATTGGAAATCGCCGGCCTTCACCGGAAGGTCGAGTACGAATACCCCGATGCAAACCAGGAACGCATATTCAATGACGGCCGCAGACCCGGCAACCAGCGTCAGCGACCTTTTGTTCTGGAGGAGCGTCAGAGCGATGAACACCATGTATGCGGGGAAGACCGTGGACTCGTTTAGCATCATATGGGGTCTGCCGGCGAGCATGTGCGCTGATTTCATCAGGGTGGGAAGACTGATCTCGATCAGCGCGGTGACGTACTGGAACGCCATACTTCGGATGTCCCTCTTCGCGAGCGCGTTGTTTATAAGCGCAAATAGAATGAAGACGAACAGACCTGAAAAAAACGTGACGTTTATGGCCATCGAGTTATCGGCGGCGGCACCGCCGATGATGAGGATGAGAATCACGGCGATGACCATCCGAATGCGATTCGCCAGCACTATGCCGGTTTTGGTAATGTCGGCGATGGTTCCGGTCTTTCCCATGTGGAGCTCCTGTGGTTATGAGATTGGTGCTATGGGAGAAAACAGGTACACCTGATAATTTCCATTTTTATATGTAATGGCGTTCGAACCGGTGTCTTCTGCGTGGACTACTCGCCATTGGACTGAGCGACCGCTCACCCTGTCGCAGGATGTGCGCGCGGGGCCGGATTTGTCAATACCAATTCGCGCTTTTGGTTTGTACAGCGGGGTGGTTTTCAGGGCGTTTCGGTTAAGGGGGGCAGGTTAAAGGCACTGACTTCCACAGGGAGAAAGATGGAGATCTCAGCGCAGGCGAAGTTTTGCCGCGCAAACCATCCGGAGATGTGCTCGACGGCCACGGGCCGGATGATATAAATTCGATTGAGGAACGCTCCAGGCCGTTGCTTTCGGGAGCGCCATGGGCCGGCCACGTCGAATGAGGGAGGGTTATGATGAACCCTGAAATAACCGAAAAGCTAAAAAGCGCGAAACGCCGGCTTGCCGAGCGCTATGGTGTTTCGCGGCTGGGCGTGTTTGGTTCGTACGCGAGAGGGGAGGAGCATGGCGGAAGCGATGTGGATATTCTGATCGAATTCAAGAAAACCCCCGATCTGTTTGAATTCTTCGAGATTGAGGAATTCCTTGAAGACGCCCTGGGCGCGAAGATCGACCTGGTGCGCGAGCAGGCTCTGAAACACCGGATAAAATCCCGGGTGTTGGCCGAGGTTGTCTATATATGAAACGTTCGACAGATATGCTCCTTGATGATATACTGGGTTCGATGGAGAGTATTTTCGCGTTCATCAACGGGTACAATTCGGAAGAATTCCAAAGGGATGATAAAACGCTGAGCGCGGTGATACGAAAGCTGGAAATCATAGGCGAAGCGGCGAAGAATATTCCACCTGATATTGTGGATGCGAGCCCCGATATACCTTGGACCTGCATGGCGAAGATGCGGGATGGGCTGATCCACGGCTATTTTGGTGTCGGCGCGGAAAGTGTCCGGGAGACCGTCCACGGGCGTCTTCCGAGCTCTTGAAGTAAAAATAAAATGAACCTCGGGGAACGCCCGCTTTTTTAAGGATATCGTTTATGCCGGTGTTGACGCAGCCGTTTCCATGAATCAGTTCCGCGGCCGACGCGAGCAGGGCTTCCCCGGGGGAGATTTTCATCATATTCGTATCAGTAGAGCGGCCTACTATGTGTTAATAATTTTTTCGCTTCACCATGGCCTTCCCTTTGGCGTTTTCCCCCGCCGCGGGGGGTGCAGCCTCCGTGCATGCCACGACTACAATGCATAAAGTGTATGGTATATTTTTTATTGGGTCAGGCGATATTACCGTGCACGCGCGACGACGGGGTGTAATGCCGCCGGGCCGAAATTCCGACAGTAGTGGTATGTCGTCATGCCGAATCGGCGCGCGTATTCCCGCCGTTGGCGGCTCCACTTTAAGGGGGTGGTTTAAATGGACTGGTTGTTCCTCGTCATAGCCGGAGTTTTCGAGATAGGCTGGCCGTTGGGACTCAAGATATCGCAGGCCCCGGCGAACAGGGTCCCCGGTATCGTTTTGGCGGTGGTCGCGATGACTGCAAGCGGCGTGTTCCTCTGGCTTGCGCAGAAGACTATCCCCATGGGGACCGCCTACGCGGTCTGGACGGGGATCGGCGCGGCGGGGACGTTCATCGTCGGCGTCATCGTCTTCAAAGATTCCGCCGATATTCTCAGAATACTTTCCGTGCTCCTCATCATCGCCGGGGTGGTAGGGCTGAAGCTCGCGCACCGGTGACGGGGGGACGCGGCGCCCCTGCCGGTCACAGCGGCAATTCGTAGCCTTTAAGCTTCAGCTCGTCGATCAACTGCTGCATCTCCTTCAATAAGTCCGGGCCTACCGGCACTCCCATCTCCCTGCGCTCCATCCAGGCGATGTGCTCCTTCTCTCCGGCGGTGTAGATGCGGCCGTGTCCCGGCATCTTCTTCGACGCGCGCAGCTCGCGCAGAATGTCGCCCGCGGTCTTTTTAAAGTCGGCCGGTTCGATAAAGGCGTCGACATTGATCGCGATGAAATAATGCCCCAGGCTGTAGGGGGCCTTTTTGCCGTCGCGCATTCCGGTGAGCATCTTCATGAAGCCGCCGCCCTGGAGCGCCGAGCAGAGTATCTCCACCACGGTGGCGTAGCCGTAGCCCTTATATCCGCCCCCCTCCTCGCCGATGCCTCCCAGCGGCGTGAGCGCCGCCGTGCCCTTCGTGAGGTCCTCGAGAATCTTCACCGTATCGGTGCGGGCGTTCCCGTCCAGGTCGATGACCCATCCGGCGGGCACGTCCCTGCCCTGGCGGGCGTAGACCTCGATCTTGCCGCGCTGGCTTATGGAGGTCGCGCAGTCGAGGAGGAAGGGGAAGTCCTCGTCGGTGGGGATGCCGAAGGTGATGGGGTTGGTGCCAAGCATGTTCTCCACGCCGAAGGTCGGGGCGATCGAGGGCCGCGCGTTGGTGCCGGTGATGCCGATCATGTTCTCGCGTACGGCCATGAGCGCATAGTAGCCGGCGATGCCGTAATGCGACGAGTTGCGCACCGCCGTCATGCCGATACCGTAGGTCTTCGCCTTGTCCATCGCCATCCGCATCGCTCTTTTAGCGATGACGTGGCCCATGCCGTCGTGCCCGTCTATCACCGCGATGGCGGGGGCTTCCCGCACAATCTCGATCTTTGTAACCGGATTCAGGATGCCCGCTTTAATGCGGTCGTAATAGATGGGCTTGAGACGGTTCATGCCGTGCGAATCGAAGCCGAGCTTGTCGGCGGTTATGAGCACTTCCGCGACGATTTTGGCGTCCGCAACGGGAACGCCGACCCCCTCGAGCACGTCGATCATGAAGCGCTCGACAGTCTCGAAATCGATCCACACGGTATTCCTGTCCATCCCTGTCTCCTTTTACTGCCGCGGCGGCGGCGATAATGAAAATCAACTATATGTGCACATCGCCGAATTCAGTCAATAAGGTTTTTTCACTCCGCCGTCCGCATAAATAATGCTGGATTTACGGAACCGTCTGTGGTGTAAAATACGGGTGCTTGCGCCGTGTAACGGCTCCGGAGGTATCGTGATGGATGAATTCCGTATCTGCCCCAACTGCGGCTATGCCCGCGGGTTCCACGCCTCGTTTCGAAAGGAGAAGGAGGGCCTGATGGTGATTTTCATCTGTCCCGAGTGCGGATCGTCGTACGATATCGGACTCTTCGAAAACCGCATTTCCGAACTCGACCCCCGGCGCGGGGATAGCTACTAATTGAAAGGAGTACGATCATGCGCATTCGTTTGTTTTTAGTCAGCATGCTTGCCGTGGTGGTTTTTCCCGGGTGCGGCGGACAGAGCGCCCCGAAGGGCGCCGTGCAATGGAAGAGCTATGAGGAGGGGATGAAGATCGTGCGGAGCGAGAAAAAGCCCGCGGTGGTCGATTTCTACGCCGCGTGGTGCCACTGGTGCGTCGTAATGGAGAAGGACACCTTCGCCAACGCGAATGTGATCCGCATGCTCGCCGATGATTTCGTGCCGATCAAGATCGACATGGAGTCGACGAAGTCGATTCCGGTGGATGGGCGAAATCTGAAACCGGCCGATTTCGCCGCAATGATGGGAGTGAGGGGGCTTCCCACCATCGTTTTCGTCGACAAAAACGGCGGGCTTATTACGCAGATCCCCGGGTATATAAAGGCCGATACCTTTCTTCCGCTTCTTTCCTATATAAAAAGCGAGTGTTATCTTCAGCAGATAAGCTTCAAGGATTATCTCGAGAAGAAGACCGACTGCGGCGTAAAGTAGGGGGCGTCAGCTCCCTCCCACGGCGTCGAATACCAGGAAGTAGTGAAAGCCGGCACCCAGCAGTATGAAGACATGGAATACCTCGTGGAACCCGAACCTCCCCGGAAGTGGGTCGGGTTTTTTAATCGCGTAGATTATCGCTCCCGCCATGTACGCCAGTCCCCCGGCGAGCAGAAGGACGAGGGCCCGGGCGGGCATCGCGTTTAACAGCTCCTTCACCGCCACTATGGCGACCCATCCCATGGCGACGTAGATGGCGACGGTGACGCCGCGCGGCCGCGTGATCCATAGGAGCGTTATGGCGATGCCGGCGGCTACCAGGCCCCACTGCACGGCGACGATGCTCCATGCCCATGTCCGCGAGAGGTACGCGAATGCCACGGGCGTATAGGTGCCGGCGATCATTGCGTAGATGGCCGAATGGTCGAGTTTCCGAAACGCCGATCTCCCGTTCTCTCCGCTCCTGGCCGCGTGATAGACGCCGCTTGCGGTGAAAAGCAGCGTGGCCGAGACGCCGTAAACGAGCGCCGCGGCGAGTGTCCCGGTGTCGTGCCGCGCAACGACGGCGAGGACAACGGTTCCCGCCAGGGCCGCAACCGCGCCCGCAAAATGAGATATCGAAGAAAATGGTTGGCGAATGCTCATGGCTGAAATACCATCCGGTATGCAAGAATCCTCTCGAAGAGGTACGGAGAAAGCGACAGCAATACCTGTGCGAAGGTTGCGATTTTTTCAACGAAGACGCGCGGCCGGTTCATGCGACGGGATCGGCATCACCGCACGGAAATCGATGCCATCCTCGTTCATGCCGCGGCGCAGCGTCGATTCGGAGATCGAGACGGGGTCGAAGGCGCGGGCTTTCGTTACGCCCGTCCTGGCGATGAGCGATCCCCCTCCCTCGTGCAATATGCCGCCGAGATGGGCGTGGACGCCGAGTATCATTCGCGGACGATCGGGAAGGTCGCGCCGCCCTCCGGGAAAACGGCCACGTGCGCGCGCCGTCCGATCTTCTTCGCCGCGATGTCGACGATCGCCTGCGGATCGCGCGCGTGAACGAAAAAGCCGAATTTTTTGATCTCATCGTCGCCAAGGGTCGGCACATGGAAGAAGAGGTCGTACTGGCGCATGAGCTGCATGGAGTAATACATGAGGAATTTCTCCTCCACGTTGAGGCCCTTTTTCACCTTTTCGAGGAAGCCCATCACTCGCGAGGGGCCGATGGTCCGCAGTATCGTCTTCACGAGCCACAGTGGCTTGGAGTCCTCGGGCACCTTGATGTCGTCGGCTCCTCGCTCGGCAACCATGAAGGCGATTACCGCGCCGCCGGGCTTCAGCGCCGGGAGTGAATTCCCCACGCACTTCATCCCCTGCTTGAAGTTGATGTCCATGGGGTAGGAGTTGACGATGATGGCGTCCATCTTTCGATCGCAGACGAGGCCGCTGGTGCGGTTGTTGAAGGCCACGCCCTCGCGGTGGCAGGCGACGGGGTCGCCGGCGAAGGCGGCGGTGATTTTTTTTGTGTGGTCGATTGACACGTTCAGGCAGAAAACGGGCGCCTTTATGAGCCCCTGTATCTCCTCCAGGTCCTGGCGAAAGGAGTTCTTCCCGGGCATCATGCCGACGCGGTTGAAGATATATGGCGGTTCGGCGATGATGGAGTGATGAATGCCGATCGTCTCGAAATAGGCGACGCCCGGCAGGATGTTCTTGAGGCCGCCGCCGAAACCCGCCCACAGGTGCGGCTCGACCATGCCGATCGAGATGATGAGGTCGGCATCGGCGAGGTGTCCGTTCAGCCAGACCGGCGTTTTACGGCGAGTCTCTCCGAAGTGGTGGTTTTTATCCTTGTCGAACGCGTCGTGGTTCTCCCATTTTATTTTCGTCAGGTTCTTCGGTCCCACCTTCCGGGCCATCTCCTCCCCGGTCATCGGGGTGTGAATTCCGAGCGCCGGAATCAGGAGGACGTTCTTCATCGATGCGCCCGCCTTCGTGAGGGCCGCCAGGACCAGATGGAAGAACCGATCGGCCGGTGTCGGCCGGGTGTTGTCATCAACCACGATGACTATTTTTTTACCCCCGAGCTTCATCTTCTCGATGGGCGTCGATTTCACCGGGTTGGCGAGCGCGGCCTTTACGAGTTTGAGCTCGTCGGCCGGCGCCTTCTCCTGTTTTCCCTCGGCCTTCGGATAATGGATGGTCCAGGTGTCGGGTACGTTGATCTTGAGTGTTTCGCCGCCCCAGGGGAGTTTGACTTGCATGATATACCTCGTGATCGGATATGATTATAAATAATAGACTTGTTGCGTAACTGACAAAAATGTCATCGCGAGGAGGCCGCAGGCCGACGTGGCGATCTCAAAAGGCAACAAGTTTTTACCAAGAAACCAAATGCGTCATGAGATTGCCACGCCCCGATAAAGCCGGGGCTCGCAATGACACTCAGTAAAGCATCAACTCTGATGATACAGAACTCCGAGTGTACTATAACTCCGATTTTACGGAACAAATCGAAGTATCTGTTATAAAGCGGGAATGTCAAGAACTTGTTGCCCGGACGGGAGGCCCGGCAACGAAAAACGTATGGACATGCCGCGCGCCGTATGATACTCAATGAATTTAATTGCCCGTACGGGGTCCGGGAATACGCCATTATTAGAGGACGATCCGATGAAGAGAACATTTCCCTTCCTGTGTGCGTTCCTTGCGCTTTCGATCCAGTCCGTGTCCGCGCAGGACTTTTACGACAGCCAGCGCAAGGGCAACCGGGACATGGTCAAGCGGCAATACGCCGCCGACCTCGAGAAGAAGGAGGCCATCCTCCGCAAGATGCGCGAGTTTATCGGCGAGATAAACGGACGTCTGAAGCAGGGGAGTTCCACGAAGATCGACGTTCCGATCGATATCGAGTCGGTGAGCGACATCAAGACGACCGACCTTATCCACACATCGAAGAAAGTGCCGCCCAGGGAATATGCGTATCTCCTCGACGATGTCGCGTATCACGAGGAAGGCAAAAGCGGGAGCGCGGCGCTGGGAAGGTGCGCTTTCGGGGAGAAGGTGGAGCTGCTGCTGCAGTCCGAGGAGATGGAAACCGTGGACCGCGTGCGCGGCCCCTGGCTTCTGGCGCGCCGCGCGGGCGGCGAGGAGGGCTGGGTTTTTTCGGGATATCTTTCAAAAGACAGGCCGGGCAAAAGGATTAAAAAAGAGACCGCCCCGCCGCCCGTCGTCGAGGCGCCGGTAGAGAAGAAAAGCGCCGGCGCCTTCTACGCTTACGTCGCCGCCGCCGACGTTCTCATGCGTGCGTCGGGCTCGAGCTCCGGAAGCGTGACGGGAAGGTTCGATTTCGCCGAGCGCCTGGAGGTACTCGAGCAGTCGAACCAGACGGAGACCATCGGCGGCAAGACGCGGCCGTGGTTCCGGGTCGGACGGCTGGACGGCTCCGAGGGCTGGATATTCGGCGGTTTCCTCCAGAAGAAGGTGCCCGAGCGGCCGGCCGCCGGGGACGCCGCGACGGGAGAGGACGCTCCCGCCCTGACGACGGGTTCCCGGGAATTCGCCGTGCCGACAACGGGGAAGGTGTCGAGCAGGTTCGGTCACCGGGTACATCCGGTGACGAAAAAATCCCAGAGCTTTCACAGCGGCATCGACATCTTCGCGCCCAGGGGCACCAGGGTCAACGCCACCGCCGACGGGGTGGTGAAGACGGCCTCGTACAAGAATAACGGATACGGCAATCTTATCATACTCGAGCACGAAAAGGAGCTGTCGTCGTACTACGCGCATCTCGAGGAGATACTCGTTTCGCCGGGACAGCTCGTGAGGAAGGGCGACCTCATCGGAACGGTCGACTCCACCGGCATGTCGACCGGCAACCACCTGCATTTCGAGGTGCGGCGCGGCGGGAAGGCGATGGACCCCGACGAGTTTCTGCGCTGACGGTTTCGTTCCACACGGATCACCGGGGCGCCGGCGCGCATCTCAATCGAAGTTGATTTCTTCCGACGGCAGCTTGAGGCCCGCGTCGTCGCGCACGGCCGGTTCGGTGCGCTCGATGCCGTCCATGGGGCCGGTCTCATCGAGCGGCCCCGCCGGTCGGGCCGGCGGGCCGCCTTCGTCCGGGTCGGCGCCCGCGCCCGCCCTTCGCGCGGGCGCCGCGCTGCGGTGCTGCTCCTTCCTCGATGGCGAGTCGCCGTCCCACGATGAGATATGGTCCCTCGACCGGTAGAACTTCGCCTTCGTCGAGAGGACGCTCGGGTTCTCGATGGAGACCTGACCGAAGTTGAACTCGAGGTTCGGATCGTCCAGGAGTGTCCCCATGGCCTTTTCGCTCTGCGCGACCGGGATGCCCGACATCCGGAGCAGTTCGTCGATGCCGAAAGTGAGTGTGACGGAACCGGTGCTCTTGAGCGACACGCGGTCTTCGAGTAGCTTGTTCTCGAGGAAGGCGTAGATTCTGGTGATGGGCTGTGCGTACACCTTGGATTCGAGGCGTATGTAGGTGAACCATATGCGCTGGCTGATGGCCATGAATATTTTGCTCGCGATGGCGGACGACTTGGCCAGGACCTCGGCGAAGTTTTCTTTCTTGATGGACAACAGCGTCGTCGTCCCCATGCTGATGGCGGTGGCGTTACGCGGTTTGTTCGATATGATCGCGAGTTCGCCGAAGATGTCGCCGCCTTTAAGGACCGAAAGCAGGACCTCCTGCCCCCCGCCGACCTTTATGATCTTCACCCTTCCTTCCTTGATGATGAACAGGTCATCGCCCTTTTCGAATTCGGCGAAGATCATCTGGCCGTCGCGGAATATGCCAGACGAGCCGTTCTCGATGAGTCCCGCGGAAGGGGACGCGTCCGGTCCGCGCATCTCGGCCAGCAGCGACCGGATTTCCCCGGAATGCGCCCCGCCGGGGTACTGCTCCGCGCAGCTTTCGAGGATGTGCCGCGCGTAATCGTGCCTGCCCGAGAGACGATAGTGGCGCGCCAGGTCGAAGAGCCTGGTCTCGTCTTCGATGAAGTCATCGTCCTGGGGGTCCAGGGAGAGCATCATCTCGTTGTAGGTGCGCAGCTCGTTCGCGAAGTAGTTCAGTATCTTGATCGCGACCTTCGGGTTGTTCTGCACCAGTTCGATGAAGCGCTCACGCTTCAGGGTGATGATGAGCGAGTCCCTGCGCGCGATCGCCGATTCCATCCTGGGGCGTTTGCAGAGCGTCGAGGTGAACCCGAAGACCTCGCCCTGGCGCACCAGCGGTTTGTGCAGCTTTATGCGGTCGTTGTTGCCGTGAAGGCCGACCTCCCCCTTCTCGACGATGAAGATATCGTTGGAGTCCTCGTCGCCCTCAACGTACACATAGGCGCCGGCCCTGAAAACGCTTTTTTTTCCCGTTTCCGGTGCCATCGTCAGAGCCAGTAGACCTGCATGGCGTCTCTCAATTCTCTCATCATTGTTTTTCCCGCAAGCGCCTCGACCAGGGCGAGTGCGAAGGGTATGGCACAGCCGGGGCCCCTGCCGGTAATGACCGTTCCATCCACCTCGACGGGGGCGCCGGTCGGTGTCGCACCCTTCATCTCGCTCTCAAACCCCGGAAAGCAGGTCGCCTTTTTCCCGGCCAGTACGCCGGCGTGGCCCAGCACCATGGGGGCCGCACAGAGCGCGGCGGTGATGCCTCCCCGTTGGTGTATGCTCCGTATAAACGAGATGACGATATCGCTCTTCTTCAAGTTGTCGCTTCCGGGCATGCCGCCGGGAAGCACGATCGCTCCGAAGTCGTCGGGCTCGAGCCCGGCCAGGGGCTCGTCCGCCGTAACGGGAATGGCGTGCGATCCGCGAACCGGATTGCCGGCGAGGCTCGCGCTAATCGTGCTGAGCCCGGCCCGGCGCAGAACATCGAGTATGGTGACGGCCTCGATCTCTTCAAATCCCTCGGCGAGGGGAACGAGTATCTTCATGGAAACCTCCCCTTCGACAACGGGAAGCGTTCGTCCTTCCCTGTGTCCGTGCCGTATTCAGAAACCATTTTCGTCGCTTCGTCAAGGCATATTCATCGTGGATGAAGCAGCTGTTCAGAGGCCGGCGATGAGCCCCGTCAGCGCGTCGAGAACGCCGGGCAGTGCCTCCTCGATGCAAAGCAGCTCTGCGACGGTGAAATCCGAAAGGACGTAGTCCGCCACCACCATTTCCGGGTGCGGGGGCCTGCCGACCCCGAAGCGCAACCGGTGGAAGTCGGAGGTGCCGATGTGCCGGATGATGGAACGCAGCCCGTTGTGCCCCTTGTGTCCGCCGCCGAATTTAAGCCTGAACTCGGCGAAGGGGAGCTCGATCTCGTCGTGAATGACGACGATGTTCTCCGGGCTCTCCCGATAATAATCGATCGCGGCGCGAAGCGCGACGCCGCTGTTGTTCATAAAGGTTTCCGGAAAAAGCAGAAGGACCGACTGGCCCGCCATCTCGCCCGCGCCGGTGGTGGAGGAGAACTCCTTTTTGCGAAGCGGTATATTCGCAATGCGGGCGACGGCCTCGCCGAGCAGAAATCCGATGTTATGTCTGTTGTTGCTGTATTTTTTTCCGGGATTGCCGAGGCAGGCGATTATTTTCATGATGCCGTGAGTTTGAAGCGGCGGCGGGGCGCGGCCTTATTTGTTTTTTTCGAGATACTCGGTCGCCCTGTCCAGGCTGTCGAAAAGGACAAGGTGCCTGTCGAGCTCGGTGATGGCGAAGAGCTTTTTAATGTCATCGTTGAGGCCCGCTATTACGAAGTGAAGATTATCTTTCTGGGACTTTTTGGTTGAGCTTAGTAGCAGGCTCAGAGCCGAACTGCAGATGAACCCGACCTCGAACAGATCGAGGACGATGCTTCGCTTTTTCTCCTGGAGCCCGCGCACCACCTCCTCGAGGCCCTGCAGGTTCTCGTTGGACAGGGAGCCTTCAATCCTCAGGATGCTGATGTCGCCGATCGATTGCGGTATTATTCTCATTTTAGACCTCAATTCCTTACGTATGGTGGGCAGCCATACGCCGCGGCGTCAAGATATTTTTTGCGGGCATGCCGGAGAATCGTTTATGAAAATTTATGAAACTGAAAATGTTTAAACATATATACAATTCCTTATTACATTATACCGGTCCCGTGTATTGCAAAATATGTTGACAATTATGGCGTCAGACCTACCGTTGATCATCGTTGTGCACCGAGGTTTATTGATGAAATCCGCGAAGATTGTATCCCCCCGGAAGATCGAGGTAACGGAAGATAACATACCCGCTGTCGGCGATGATATGGTTCTCGTGCGTTTACAGAAGGCGGCGCTCTGCGGTTCGGACCTCCCTTATTTCGGCAACAGCTTCAATCCCGCAAGCTACCCGTTTCCGGCGGGATATCCGGGCCACGAGTGCATGGGCGTCGTCGAGGAGTCGAAAAACGGCTTGTATAGGCCGGGTGATCGCGTGATGTATTATCCCCCGCGTCTGGACGCCTTCAAGGAATATCATGTCACCGGTCCCGGACGGCTGCAGAAACTCCCGGCTCACGGCGATACGAACATGCTCCTGATGACGCAGGTTCTCGGTGCAGTCTCCCACTGCGTGTTCAGGCTCGACAGCCCGTATAACAAAAACGTGGTGGTCGTTGGCCTCGGGCCGGTCGGCCTGCTTTTCGTATCTCTCATAAAAAACCTCTCTCCCCGGAGCCTTATCGCCGTCGATATCCTGGATTACCGCCTCGATGCGGCGGGCCGCATGGGGGCCGACCATCTCGTCAATCCGTCGAAAACGGATGCCGTAAAGGCGATCGGGGAGATCACCTCCGGGACCATGGCCGACATCGTCATCGACGCATACGGGCAGGAAAGCTCCGTCATCAATACCTGTTTCGAGTTCGCCCGTCACAACGGCCAGATGGCCTTCTTCGGCATCTGTCTTGAGGAGGCGCCGCGGCTCAACTTCAACGAATTCTTCCGCAGGGAACTGCGGATGGTCGCGTCGGTCGGGCCGGACCTTTCGATCGACTATCCGTTCGCCCTGAGCATGATTGAGAAAAACGCGGTCGATGTTTCCCCGCTCATCACCCATGTGATGCCCTTCGATGAAATCCAGAAGGCCTTCGACAGGGCGGTGAGCAGGGAGGACGGCGTCATTAAGATAGTCTTGGAATTTTAACGGTCAGGATAGTCATATGCAACGTTCACGGATTTCCGGATTCATCGCCTGCGCCATCGCGGTGGTGCTCGCGGGCCTTTTCGTCAATTACGCGTTCGTGGAGATTTCGGCGTTCGAGATTTCCGATATAGGTCTTTTCGACGCGTATACCTATTATGCCCTCGCCATTCCGATAGCGCTGGTTGCTCTGGGCGTCTGCGGTACGGGGTTCTGGGTCGGCTGGACGATACTAACGATAAAGGTGGCACCTCCTATGCCTGAAATTGTGGAAAAAAAGGATTACGCGAAAGTAAAGGCTTTGTTTCTGTGCCTTTTCACGCTGGCTCTTGCGACACTCTTCATTTACGGAATGTATATCAGAAATTACTGGGCCCTGGCGGTCCCGGCCGCGGCGGTCACGCTCGTGGTGCTGGGCATGGTGTTCTGGGTCGGCATCGCGATAATATCGGCGCGCTCGACGCTGCCTGAAGACAAAAAACAGTAATCCATGAGATGAGGGTCCTTTTCTTGTGCTACCGGGGTAACCCCTACTGCGGAGGGCAGGGGATATACCTCTATCATCTTACCAGGGAGCTCGGAAAGCTCGGGGTCGAGATGGACGTGCTGGTGGGGCCGCCCTATCCGGAACCGATGGATGAGTGGGCGTCGGTGTACAGGATCGAAAACCTGAACCTATGGTGCGAGCGTACCATGCGCCTGCCGTATGAAAAGCTAACCCGGATATACTCGCCCTGGAACTTCGTCGATTACTTTCTCACGCGCTTTCACGTTTTCCCCGAGATGGAAACGTTCAGCCTGCGCGCCTTTTTCCGAATGAAGGGGCTTTTGCGCGAGAAACGCTACGACATCGTTCACGACGTGCAGTGCCTGGGGTGGGGGCTCCTGCCGATGAAGGCGTACGGAATGCCCATCGTCTCGACCGTGCATCACCCGCTCACCATGGACCGGGAGGCCGATTTCCTTATCGACAGGGGGTTCTGGGAGCACGCCACCACGGTGCTCTTCTATCCGCTTTCGATGCAGCGCATCGTCATCAACCGCCTGAACCGCGTCATCACCTCGTCCAACGAGGGCGTGGGGACGCTCGGGAAGGCTTTCGGGCTCCCGGAGGACAGGCTTTCGGTGGTGTATAACGGAATGGACGTCGAGACCTTCCGCAGCACGGGCGAGACGCGCAGGGAGCGGACGCTCCTGTTCGTGGGGAACACCGAGGACCACAAAAAGGGCATGCGCTACCTCTTCGAGGCGCTTGCAATGCTTCCTGAGGACGTCACGCTCACCATCGTGGACGAGGGGCCTCCGAAGCGGCTCACCGCATGGGGCATGATACAGGAGCTGGGACTCGGGAAGCGTGTGGTCTTCACCGGCAAGGTGGACCTCTCCACGCTCGTGGGCCTCTATTCCACCTGCACCGTTGCCGTGATGGCATCGCTGCACGAGGGGTTCGGGCTGCCCGCCGCCGAGGCGATGGCCTGCGAGACTCCGGTGGTCGCGACCACCGCGGGGGCGCTTCCCGAGGTTGTGGGCGACGACGGCGCCGGGATACTCGTGCCGCCAAAAAATCCGGCGGCCATACGGGACGCGGTCGCGACGCTCCTCGCGGACGCCGCGCTTCGAAAGGCGATGGGGAAGAAGGGACGCGCCCGCGCGGAACGGAACTTCGCGTGGCCTGTCGCCGCCAGAAACACGCTTGCGGTATACCAGGACGTTATCGAGTCGTACAGGAGCCGGTCATGAAGATATGTCTGATGAGCTACAGGGGCAACCCTTACTGCGGCGGACAGGGCATCTATTTGATGTACGTTGCGCGCGAGCTGATCAAACTCGGCCACGAGGTGCATGCCATCGTGGGGCCTCCCTATCCCTTCGAGATGGAGGGGGTGGCCCTGCACAGGGTAAGCAACCACAACTACTTCAACGTCAGGAAGGACTACATAAAGCCGCACAGGCCGTTCGCGAGCCTCTCTCCGCTCAATTTCTACGAGTTCGTCGCGTCGAAGTTCGGCATTTTCCCCGAGATCGAAACCTTCTCGGTCCGCGCGTTTCTGAAACTCAAGGAGCTTCTGAAAGAGCACCGTTTCGACATCATACACGACAACCAGTGCCTGGGCTACGGCTTTCTTCTCATCAATCATTTCGGCGTGCCGTTCGTCTCGACCCTGCATCATCCGCTTTCGATCGACCGCAGCACCTGGTTCGAGTATCCATCGACATTCACCCTCAAGATGAAGCGCATCCTCTATTATCCGCTCCTCATGCAGGCCATCGTTTCGAACAGGCTGGACCGCATCATCACCGTCTCCCACGATTCCGCCCGCGAGATCAACAAGGCCTTCGGCGTGCCCATGGAGCGCCAGAGCGTGGTCTATAACGGGATGGACGCCGGCATATTCCACCCGGTCAAAGGCGTGAAGAAGCGCAGGAATAGCCTGATCTTCGTGGGAAACGTCGAGGACCGCAAGAAGGGCGTTATCTATCTATTGAAGGCGCTTACGCTCACGAAAAACAGGGTGCACCTGACGATTGTCGACGGCGGCGCCCCCAACAGGAACTTTGTCCCCCGCTGGATCGACCGATTCGGCATACAGGACCGCGTAAGCTTTACGGGCAAGATTCCGCTCGAGCAGCTTGTGGAGCTCTATTCCCGCACGGAGATCGCGGTGTGCCCGTCGCTGTACGAGGGCTTCGGATTTCCGGCGGCCGAGGCCATGGCCTGCGAGGTCCCGGTGATTGCGGCCACGGGCGGGGCGCTTCCCGAGGTGGTGGGCGAGCACATGAAGACCGGCTATCTCGTGCCCCCGCGCGATCCCGAGGCCCTGGCAAAGGGGATCGATTTCCTCATGGACCATCCCGACGTTCGTCATAAGATGGGCAAGGACGCCCGCAAGCGCGTGCTCGCCACGTTCACCTGGGAGAATGCCGCGCGCGAGATGGTGAAGGTCTACGAGGAGGTCATACGTGCTCACCGTGGACTTTGACCTTCTCGGCGTGCGGGAAGGGGACCTCATGCTTGATGCCGGGTGCGGCGAGGGCAGGCATTCGTTTGAGTGCGTCGCGCGCGGGGCCCGCGTCTGCAGCATGGACATGGACATGGAATCGCTCCGCAAGGCGCGTTACACGCTGGCACACATGAAAACGAGCCGCCAGGCGCACGAAAACGGCGCCTACCTCTGCCAGATCGGCGACACGCTGAACCTGCCGTTTCGCGGCGGGACCTTCGACCGCATCATCTGCTCCGAGGTGATGGAGCACGTGAGCGACGATCATCGCGCGTGCGGGGAACTGGCGCGCGTGTTGAAAAAGGGCGGGCGCGTCGCCATCACCGTGCCGACCTTCATCAGCGAGCTCGTTTTCGACACGCTCACGTACGAGTACTTCACTTCGCCCGGCGGGCACATCCGCAAATACGTTCCGCGCCGGCTGGCCGGCATACTGCGCGAGAACGGCCTGGAGATCTACGGCGTCGGCTTCAAGCACTCGCTGCACACCATTTACTGGATGATCCGCTGCGTCGTGGGCCTTCACCTCAACGACCAGCCGTTTACCGGGGCCTACAGGCGCTTTCTCGCGCTCGGCATGGGCTCGCGCTTCATGGAGCGCGTCGAGGCCTTCTTCGACCACTTCTTTCCCAAGAGCATCGTGTTTTACGCCGTCAAGCGGTGATCCGTCGTCCGCGGGCCGGGAGTCTCGACCGGCGTTCGTCGACGCTGCGTTGCGGATTCTCAGCCCGAAATTAATAATTCCAGAGGTGCATGCCGATGAACATACGCGAACTGCAATCGGCGCTTGAGGAATTCATCTTCGTGGGACAGGCGCGCCAACTGGGCGTCTTCGACGCGCTTGATGAAAAAAGCGACACCGCCGCGGGCCTGTCCGTGCGCATGAAATTCGACCGTCGCGCCGCCGTCGCGCTCCTCGACGCGCTCGTCGAGATGAAATATCTAAAAAAGCGAAAGGAATGCTATTCGGTGACGCCGGAAACCAGGCGGCGCCTCGTCGTTCGCGCCGGACGTGATTACGAGGGCGATTTCTGGAGCTTTCTCCTGTACCTCGTCAATCCCTGGCGGACGCTCCCCTACGTCATGAAGCACGGCAGGCCCGACAGGTCGAGCTACGCGGGGTTTTCGATGGATGATTTCATCCGCGGCATGGACTCGCCGTGGAAGAAAAAAATAGCCCCTGAGGTCGTGCGCCTGTGCCTCGATCTCCGCAAAGGGGCCGCCAGCGTGGCCGACATCGGCGGCGCTCCCGGCACCGTCGCGCGCGAGTTCGCCCGCAGTGGCCTGGTTACACTCATCTATGACCTGAAAGAATCGAACGACGTAATGCGGAAGGAGCTGTCGAGGGTGAAGAATATCAGCGTAATCGACGGCGACGCGACGAAGTCGTTCCCGGCGGGAGTGTACGATATCGTCTTCCTGGGAAACCTATGCCATGGCCAGTCTCCGGCCGATAACGCGAAGATGTTCCGCATGGCGCGCGAGCGGCTGTCGGACGGCGGCATGATCGCCGTCTTCGATAATCTGAAGCGCGAAGATCACCGCTCCGCGACGCTCGCGCTTCATATGATCACGCAGAGCCCCCTGGGCAACGTCTATACGCGTGCCGAATATCTGGGCTGGCTCAGGAACGCCGGGTTCAAAAAGCTGAAAGTCGTAAAGCTCTCCGATCCCGCATGGAGCCTCGTGGTCGGATATCGCTGACGTATGGCCCGGTGCGGCATCCTTATGATTTTTTTAAGGGGGGATGATTACGCCCGTCTCCGGCCGGTGGAACAGGGAGGGGAATGGGAGCTACGCTGAAAGCGGAAGGACCTTCTCGATGAAAAAGCCCGCGAGCGCAGCGGCCAGCAGGCGGATGTTCTCGACGATCTGCGTGTCGCTTTCGTGCTCCGGGGTGTCGCTCACCATTTTAAAGAGATAGCACCGCACCTTGAACAGTCTGCACGCCTGCAGTACGGCCGCCCCCTCCATGTCGATGAGGTCGGCCCGGGCCGCCACCGAGGCGCGCTCCGACGCCGTAATCAGCGGACGGTCGAGTGTCGCCAGGATCGCCTTCCGAAAACCGTCGAACGCGTCCGGCGTGGACGAGCGTTGTGAGCGGTTCATTATCCGGGGCCGGTCGGGTTCGATGATCGAGTCGATATGGAAGATGTCCCCGGTATGCATGGCGTTTCCGGTGGCGCCCGCGGCGCCGATGTTGAAGATCGTCCCGACGCCGTAGTTCAGTATGAGGTACTCCGCGGCGAGCGCCGCGTTCACCTTGCCGATGCCCGAAACCGCGAGCACGGGGGCCCCGTCGGCGGAGAAGACGCGGACCGGCCCCTTCGCGGCCGCGGAAAGCCCGAGCGAGGCGATGAGCGGCCCCGCCTCGATCATCGTCGCCATTACTATGCCGGTTCGAGAATTCCCCTGCATCGTGCCATCTCCTCGAGTGTCTGAATCGCCCGCCGTCCCGTTTCGCCGAGATCGAGCGTAAAATCGTTCACGTAGAGCCCTATGTGCTGCCGGGTGATATCCTCATCCATCTCCTGCGCGTGCGCTCGGACAAACTCCCGCGAGTCGCCGGGATTGTCGAAGGCGTGCCGCACCGAGGCGCGGATGATCCTCGAAAACCCGGCCGCGCGCTCACTCCCATCCTCTCCGCCGTCGAGTCGCATCGCGATACAGCCCAGCGGAATCGGCAGGCCCGTTTCCGCCTCCCACCATTCGCCCAGGTCGACGATTTTTTCGAGCCCGAAGCGGGGATAGACGAAGCGCCCCTCGTGGATGATGAGTCCCGCGTCGAAGCGTCCCGAGGCGACACCTTCCATGATTTCATCGAAGCGCGCGACATGTATGTCAATGTCGGCCTCGCTCCAGAGCCGGAAGAGCAGATAGGCCGTGGTCAGCTCTCCCGGAATGGCGACGCGCGTGCCTTCGAGGTCGGCGAGCGCGCCGCGCGCGACTACCAGCGGCCCGCAGCCGAAGCCCAGCGCCGAGCCCGCGTTGAGCAGGGCGTAGCGCCCGGCCAGATGGAGATACGCGTGAAAGGAGAGCTTGCTGAGTTTGTACGCCCCCTGAAACGCCGCATGATTGAGGCTTTCAACGTCCTCGATATGTGAGGCAAAGCGATAGTTCCCCGTGTCGACGCGGCCGTGCAGCATCGCGTGGAAGGCATAGGTATCGTTGGGACACGGGGAAAACCCGAACAGAACAGGTTCTGCCGGCATTTACCCGGCGGCCTGGGCGGTGCTCCGGGCGTAATGCTCGAGAGTGGCCCTGTTGAGTGGGATGGAAAGAGACGCCCTGGTCCGGTCCTCAAGCGACCGGATGTCGAGACTGGACTGGTCAACTCCGAGGCTTCTCAGGATCATCGAGATGAGCACCAGTCCGATTCCGGCGCCCTCATTCTCCGGATCGCCGGCGTTCATTAAGAAATAGTCCGAGATGTCCTCGCACTTGCGGGCGTCCTCAAGTTTTTTGCGCACCTTTACGAGCTCTTCGGGCGTTATCTCTATGGGATTGGTGATCGAAATATGGAGGGTGTCGTCCTCGTGATGGAAAACGATCTCCGCCTTCATGTCGCGGCTCCTCGCCAGGCGGGCGAGGGTTCTTGCGTCTTCGCGCGACATCTCGAGCTTGAAGAGCCGGAATACCTTGTCGTGGGCGATGATGCCGGGGACCGGGCTCTGCGGCGCCGAGCCCTCAAAATAGATGTGTTTGAAGTTCGCCTTGACGGCATTGATGAGGAGCTCTTTAACGCAGGTGTAGATGGGGCCCAGGAGCACCTCGCAGCCCTGCTTGCGAAGGTAAAGGGCAAGCACCTTCTTAAGGCGATTCTCGTTGGTCGAGCTCACCGAATAGGTGACGATTCTCACGTCCTTATTCTCTTTGACGGCGTCGGTTATATATTTCATTGAGGGCGCTGTTGACTCTGTTTATTTCGGGAAATGACGCCACTTCGCCTCATTTTCCCGCGGGCTGTCCGAACCTTGATTCTCGCACCGGTGCATTCCATCTATGCAACAAGCAAAATATACAGTTAATATCGGTTTTTAGCAAGAGGCTGGCGGAAATTAAATGCGTATTCAGACGGTTTTTTTATTTGTTTGACATGCCACTTTCCATGGGGAAAAAGAACGGTTTGTGTTTTTCCGCTGCCTGGGCCGCAGAGCTATTCTTCAAGGGGTGTGCAGGAGCAGGGTGAGGTGTCCGGACCGCCGTCCTGGTTTTTTCCGCTGATGGAGTAGTCGCCTGCGTCGCTTCGGATTTCCATTTCCCGTGCCCATTCATCGGGCCCGATAAGCCTGATCCGGTTGAGGTTTTCTATGGCGATATGCCTGAAATGGGCGAAGGACTTTCCGGGATTATACCGGGTGAAGCTTATCAGCCGTTCGCAGGGGAAACAGTCGCATTCGTGGCAGAAGTTTTTACCGCCCATAACGACGCAGCAATCGTAAATGTCGCACTTGTCATGCCTTCCGTCGCAGCGGCATCCCCTGCATACCGCCGTGTCGCGGTACCTTGGACATGCCCCGCAGTATATGCCGCAGGGTGATATTATGGCGCTCGGATGCTTCCCTTGCATTGTCACATCGATCAAATCCGGTATAAAAGTCTTGCGCTAAGCCGGCGCTCCGGTGTTATTGATTTCCGGTTTGTACGAGTCTACCATGGAGCCTGCCCCTTCGCTAAAAAAATAACGCCCTTTCGCAAACCGGCCATGCCGTATTGAGCGATATGAAGGTGATGGCGGGGCGATTTGCGGCATTTGGCGGCCTCCACGGGCCCGCGGGCGGGTACGTGGCGGAACGAAACGGGAAACGTGATGGCTCCAGAGGCGGAACGGGTGATAAACGGCATCAGAAGACAATTTTCCGGAAGGTGGAGCTCGGTAGCGGGTTATCGCGAACTTCTCGTACTGGCGGTTCCGCTCATCCTGAGCACATCCTCGTGGTCGCTGCAGCACTTTGTCGACCGCATGTTCCTGGCCTGGTACTCGCCATATGCCATAGCCGCGGTCCTGCCCGCCGGAATCCTCAATTTCTGCACCATGAGCGTTTTTATCGGCACCGCGGGATATGTGAGCATCTTCGCCGCCCAGTATTACGGCGCGGGAGTAAACGAGCGCGTGGGGCCCTCCATCTGGCAGGGGGCCTACATCGCCCTGGCCGGGGCCGTTGTTCATCTGCTTCTCATCCCGCTCGCCCCGGCGATCTTCGACTTTGTGGGACACGACCCGGAGGTCCGCCATTATGAAACCATATATTTCCAGATTCTCTGCGTCGGAGCTTTCCCCGGCATAGCCGCCTCGGCGTTTTCCGGTTTTTTCACCGGACTGGGAAGGCCCTGGCCGGTGATGTGGGTGAACTTCCTCGCCACGGCCGTCAATCTGTTGCTGGATTACATCCTGATCTTCGGGAAATGGGGATTTCCCGAAATGGGCATAAAGGGTGCCGCCATCGCTACGGTCGCGGCCGGGTTTGTATACTGTATCGCCTATCTGGCGCTTCTCGCCGCTCCGAAACTGCGCGCGACCTATCGCACGCTGGGCGGCTGGCGCTTCGAGGGCGCGCTCTTCCTCCGGCTGTTGCGCTTCGGCTTTCCAAGCGGCATGCAGTTTTTCGTGGACATCGCCGGCTTCACGATCTTTATTCTGCTGGTGGGGCGCCTGGGCACCGTTAATCTCGCCGCCACCAACATCGCGTTTAACGTCAACACGCTCGCGTTCATGCCGATGATCGGATTCGGCATCGCGGTTTCGGTGATGGTGGGCCGGTATATCGGCATGGAGAAGCCGGAGCTCGCACAGCGCAGCGTGTACTCGGGATTTCATCTGACGTTCATCTATATGGTAGCGATATCGCTCTGCTACCTGCTGCTTCCGGAAATCTTCGTCGCGCCCTTCGCCTCGAAAGCCGATCCGGGCTCGTTCGACGAAATCTACCGGCTGTCGGTGGTGCTGCTGAAGTTCGTGGCGATCTACTCCATTTTCGATACCATGAACATCATTTTCGCCTCCGCCCTCAAGGGGGCCGGAGACACCCGTTTCGTCATGTACATGCTGGCCGCGGTTTCCCTGCTTGTGCTGGTGATACCTTCGTATCTCGTGCTCGTGGTTTTCAGCGGCGGCCTGTACGAGGCCTGGATCATCGCCTCGCTCTATGTGGTGATCCTCGGATTTTCATTCTTCATCCGCTTTCGCGGCGGCAGATGGAAGTCAATGCGCGTGATAGAAGAGCCGGTCGTCTGCATTCCGCCATCGCTTCCGGAGGTGCCGGGGGCGGAGTGAACGGTGGGAGGTCCGTTACGAAATTCATAATCACGCCGGGACTTTTTTAGCGTAGTCGGGAAAAAAGTGGTTTACAACGGCCGTATAGATGCTACCTAAAACACATTATGCTGGACGCCACCCTGCTGAAGGATCTTACCGAGCTTCTTGCCAACAATCTTACTTTTCCCGAAATAGAAATAGTCGGCGGATATTTTTTTAATAAGTATGACACTCACGCGCTCGAGGGCATCTCGAAGACCGTAACCATATCCCCGGGCAGGGCGGCCCGAAGGCTCGTGCAGGAGTGCATCGACGGGAAAAAGCTCGAGGAACTCATCGCCTTCACCGTCGAGCTCGATGACAACCAGCTCAACGGCCGAACGGTGAGGCTCGCGGGGCTCGACAATCTCCTCTATACGCTTTCACGTTCGGGGCACATCTACGACCACGCCCGCCGGAGGCTTGTAAAGATCAGCGAAGACGCCAACCTCATGCCGAACTGGGGGGTGCTCCGCGACGGCAAGGAATACCCGCTCATCATCGCGTCGATGGATATCTGCAATAACTCGAAGCTGGTTAAGAAATACGGCCCGAAAGTAATGGAAAAGATGTACCTCGACCTTTGGGAGTTTTACAAGCCGAAGATGCGACAGTATAACGCCCGGATGTGGTACTGGGCGGGCGACGGCGGCATACTCGCCTTCCGCGACCAGAACGGCGGGCCGGTGGAGGCGGTGAGCTGCTGCCTGGAAATGATATTTTCCCTCAGCATCTACAACTGTTCGCCGGACAAACAGATCGACGAGCTCATTTCAATGCGGATCGGCCTGGACGCGGGGAAGATCAAGTTCTTCAAAAAAACGGGACAGATCGTTTCGGACGTCATCAATTACGCGTGCCACCTCGAAAAGAGCCATGCCGATCCCAACGGGATCTCGATATCGGGCGAACTGTACGAGCGGCTTACTCCGCAGCTTCGCTATATGTTCAAAAAGAGAGACGAGTTCGAGTCGCGCACCGCTTATTCACTCACTTACAACTGTGACAAGGCCCTCTGCTGAGCGCGCCCCCCGAATTCGCGCGACAGAACCCTGAAAATACCGGGGTCGGAGCCGCGCGTTATTCTCGACAGGCGCAAAGCCGTACCCTATAGCCCCATTCGGCAGGCGCTCAGTCAGCATCTTGCCGCGGTCCCTTTTTTTGTTGACAACTATACCGATATATACTACTATGATGTGTAGTATCGTTGTTGCATCACCGGGCACTATGGTGGATTTTCTACGCCCGTGGCGGAAGAAATCCGATATTCCCGGGATTTGCAATAAGTCCAGTAAACTGCTGAGTATATATCATGCGAGGGTAGGCAATCCATGAAGAAAGACCTCACCGAGAAACAGGAAAATATTTTCGACTTTATAAAAGAGGCGATTCGCGAATCGGGCTTCCCGCCTACCGTGCGAGAGATAGGCGACCGTTTCGGAATTACGCCCAAGGGCGCCTATGACCACCTCAAGGCAATCGAGAAAAAGGGATTCATCCGGTGCGCGCAAAACAAGTCCCGAGCGATAGAGCTCCTGACTGACCGGGTAGAGGTGCTTCGAATGGATGCGGTCAATATTCCGCTGGTCGGAAGGATCGCCGCGGGCGCACCGCTTCTCGCCGAGGAGAACATCGAGGACTATCTCAGCTTCCCGGCCCCGGCCTTCAGCGGCGGTGATTTCTTCGCCCTCAAGGTGAAAGGCGATTCGATGATCGACGAGGGTATACACGACGGAGATGTCGCCATAATCAGAAAACAGAACACGGCGCAGAACGGCGATATCGTCGCCGCGCTCATAGAGGACGAGGCCACTCTTAAAATTTTCAAGAAGGCCGGTGGCAAAATCAGTCTCGTTCCGGCCAACAGTGCCTACCGACCGATCGTTGTGAACGAGGTTGAAGTGCTGGGAAAGCTTGCCGGTATGTTCAGGAGGTATTAATCTTTTCATTACATGAGTCGCTGCGGTTCTCTCTTTTTTGGCGCAGGGGTCGGGCTTGAAAATTTTTCACGGTCCTGTATCCTTTTCGGAAACTTGATGTTCTTTCTCCTTTGTCATCCCGTCCATCCCGATGATATGACGGACAGATGCCGAATTTTACCCTCGCCCGGTGAAATTACGTTGACTCGGTCTGTTTTATCGTCCATCATTACCGGGCAGCCGCGGTATGGCCGCGGATTCGAACGATTCCACCGCGTGGAGCGCAGCCCATGGCCCGTAAATACATCGACCTGAGTATCGCGATCGAGAACGGCATTCCGTCCGATCCGCCCCAGATGATCCCGAACATACAGTATATAACGCACGATGAGGGCGCCGGGCAGATGATCCCATTCTTCCCCGGCATCGACCCGGCCAGGGACCTTCCCGGAGGGAAGGGCTGGGCACTCGAGATGATCACGCTCACCACGCACTCGGGGACGCACCTCGACGCCCCCTGGCATTACCATCCCACGATGAGCGGCGGACTCAGGGCGCTCACCATCGACGAGGTGCCGCTTGAATGGTGCACGGGCGACGGCGTCAAACTTGATTTTCGGGAATTTCCCGACGGCTATCTCGTTACGGCCGCGGACATGGAGGCGGCGTTCTCAAAGATGGGTTATGCGCTCAAGGAAGGCGATATCGTGCTGGTGAATACCGGCGCCGACGCCTGCTGGGGCAAGGGGGAGTATCTTATCCGTGGATGCGGAATGGGGCGCGAGGCGACGCTGTGGCTCTGCGAGCGCGGCATACGCGTGGTGGGGACGGACGCCTGGAGCTGGGACCGGCCCCTGCCGCTCATCGCGCAGGAATTTCAGAAAAACGGCGATTCTTCGATTATCTGGGAAGGGCATTTTGCCGGCATAGAGCGGGGGTACTGCCATATCGAAAAGCTCACTAATCTGGACAGGCTCCCGCCCTTTGGTTTCACCGTGTTCTGCTTTCCGGTAAAAATTAAGGAAGCAAGCGCGGGATGGGTTCGGGCGGTCGCCGTTGTTGAGGAGTGATCGGGGAAAAGGCTTGACAAAATCGGCCGATAAAATCCATGCTTTTTTGTTAAGGACGCACGATGATATTCGCAAAGGGAAATCTGGGTTTTTTTCTGGCCTTTCTGCTGATTGGCGGGGTGCTGGGTTCGGCCCTCGGAACGCTGGTCGTAAGGCTTTTCCCCGCGCTCCAGGTCATCAATACCAGCCTGACGGGGCCGATCTCGCTCAATCTCGAGATCATCAGCTTCGGCGTCAGGCTGAATCTTTCGGCGATTGCCGGTATGATTGTCGGGCTGCTTATTTTTCGTAAGGTATAGTTCAGACGTACGGCCGCACCCGCGGCTATCACGCGGAACCGTCGCATTTGCGCCGGAACCGTATAACATAAACCGGCCCTGGGCCGGTTGCCGCCGACCTTGTGTGATATTAACTCTGTTACAGGATCGTCTCGCGGCGCGGGTGTGCGCTGCGTCGGTGCGCGGTGAAACGGGCGCGTTATGTGCCGTTCGCCGGCCGGCGGATGAAATTAATCCGTCACTTTATTAAATACAAGGGGGTACCGTACATTGTCAGTAGTATCGATGAAAGCGCTTCTGGAATCGGGTGTTCATTTCGGGCACCAGACGAGGAGATGGAATCCGCGGATGTCCCAGTTTATCTTTACGGCCCGCAACGGGATCCATATCATAGATTTGCAGAAAACGATGCAGCGGCTCAAGATCGCTTACGCCGCGATGAAGGAGGTATCGGCGAACGGGGGGAAGGTGCTCTTTGTCGGGACCAAAAAACAGGCCCAATCCGCGATCGAGGAATTCGCGCAGAAATGCGGCATGTACTTCGTGGCGGAGCGCTGGCTTGGCGGGCTTCTGACCAACTTCAACACGGTGAGCAATTCGATCGAGCGCCTGAAGGGCCTCGAGAAAATGTCCGAAACCGGCTCCTGGGACGCGGAAACCAAGAAAGAGATACTGGACCTCAGCCGCGAGCTCGCAAAGAAGCACAAGGTGCTCAAGGGCATCAAGGAAATGACAAAGCTTCCCGACGCGCTCTTTATCATCGACCCCAAGAGGGAGGCGATCGCCGTAAACGAGGCGCGCAAGCTCGGCATTCCGATATTCTCGGTTGTGGACACCAACTGTAATCCCGAAGAGATCGATTACCCGATCCCGGGCAATGACGACGCCATCCGCGCGATCGCGCTCTTTCTCGAGGTGATGTCGCGGGCGATTGTCGAGGGCCAGTCCGGCGGCCAGACCGATGGAGTCGAGGCGATCGAAGAGGTCGAGGGAGAGCCGGAGACAGCCGGCGAAGCGGCCGGGGAAGCGGCCGGGGAAGCGACCGAGTCCACGGAAGAGGGCGATGCGAAGACGAAGTCCGCCGTGGAGGCCAAGGAGCAGTACCGCAAGAAATATGAGGACCAGTACGACGCCGATGAGAAGACCTCGTGGTAAGTCGGCTTTCGGTTTGTCAATAGATTGAAGGAGAGAGATAAGGTGGCTGATATAACATCCGACATGATAAAGGAGTTGAGGGAGAAGACGCAGGCGGGCATGCTCGACTGCAAGAAGGCTCTCATGGAGTGCGGTGGCGATATGGAGAAGTCGGTCGAGTACCTGCGCAAGAAGGGCCTCGCGTCGGCGAACAAGAGAATGGGCCGCGAGGCCCGCGAGGGAATCATCGCGTCGTACATCCATACCAACAGCAAGCTCGGCGTACTCCTCGAGCTCAACTGCGAAACCGATTTCGTCGCCAAGAATGCGGACTTCCAGGAGCTGGCAAAGGAGATAGCCATGCAGGTTGCGGCCTCGAGCCCGCTGTATATGGATATTGAAGACGTGCCCGCCGAGGATCTGGAGAAGGAAAAGGCGATCTACCGCGACCAGATTAAGGACTCCGGAAAACCCGAGCAGGTTGTCGAGAAGATCGTGGAAGGTAAAATCAAGAAGTATTACGCCGAGGTCTGCCTCATGGAGCAGGAGTATATTAAAGACCCGAAGCTGACCATACGCGATCTTGTTAAAAACAGGATCGCCACCTACGGCGAGAACATCGCGGTCGGAAGGTTCGTGCGTTACAAGATAGGAAAATAACGATGGAACCCCCGGCAGACCGGCCGAATCTCAAATACCGGCGCATCGTCGTTAAAATAAGCGGCGAGGCGCTCGCGGGCGAGGATCGTTTCGGCATCAATCCCGAAACGGTGAAAAGGATCGCCCGCGAGATCGCCGAGGTCTACCGGCTCGGAGTACAGGTTGCGGTGGTCGTCGGGGGGGGCAACATCTTCCGCGGCTCGGTGGGCAAGGAGCTGGGCATGGAACAGGCCACCGGCGACTATATGGGCATGCTCGCCACGGTGATCAACGCGCTTGCCATGCAGGACGCGCTGGAGAAGCTCGGAACGCCGACGCGAGTGATGACGGCCCTTGAGATGCGCGCGGTCGCCGAGCCGTATATACGCCGTCGCGCCATTCGCCACCTCGAAAAAAACCGCGTGGTGATCCTCTCGGCCGGCACGGGCAACCCCTTCTTCACGACCGACACCGCCGCGGGCCTGCGCGCCATCGAGATCGGGGCCGAGGTGCTCATGAAGGCGACAAAGGTCGACGGCGTCTATGATTCGGACCCCGAGAAAAACAGCGGCGCCAGGAAGATCGACGCGATCGGGTACCTCGAGGTGATAGAGAGGCAACTGCGGGTGATGGACCTCACCGCCATATCGCTCTGCATGGACAACCACCTGCCGATTATCGTTTTCAATCTCCTCGACGAGGACTCCATCAGAAAGGCCGTAACGGGCCATACCATAGGAACAACCATATCCTGAAATCACCGGAGGACGGGAATAATGATCGATGACATAATTACTGATGCGGAAGAGCGGATGACCAAGAGCATCAAGGCGCTCGAAAAGGAATTCGGCTCGATCCGTACGGGAAGGGCCAATCCGTCACTCTTCGACGGAATACGCGTAAACGTATACGACTCCATGATGCCGCTCAACCAGCTCGCGACGATCTCGTGTCCCGAGCCGCGCCTGGTGGTGATACAGCCATGGGACCGGGGCAATCTCACGGCGGTGGAGAAGGCCATTCTTAAATCGGACCTCTCGCTGAATCCAAACAACGACGGGAACCTGATACGCATACAGATCCCCGATCTGACCGAGGAGCGCCGCAAGGAGTACGTCAAGCTGGCCAAGCAGAAGGCGGAGGAGTGCCGGGTGTCCATTCGCAACGTACGGCGTGATTCGAACGATATGATCAAGGACCTCGAAAAACAGAAGGAAATATCTGAAGACGATTCCAAGGCCGCCGTGGTGCGAATACAGAAAATCACCGACAGGTTTACCGAAGAGGTGCAGAAGCTGACCGACAACAAGGAGAAGGAGATCAGCCATATCTGATCACGGTAATTCCCCCGGGGAGTCCGGTTCGGTAGCGGGGCCGATTTGCCGCAACACCGGAGCGCCCGGGGATTTCCCCCGGCGTCCATTGATGCCGCCGTTTGAACCGGCCGGGATATTCCGGGCGCGTTCGTGTAACCGGTGTAACCGGAATGAACAATTCCACCCTTACGGCATGAAATGAAAGATTATGCGAGCCTCATCGACAGGGACAATGTCCCGCGTCACGTGGCCATCATCATGGACGGCAACGGGCGCTGGGCCCAAAAGCGTTCGCTCCCGCGCGTCGAGGGCCACCGGCGGGGCGCGCAGGTAATCGAGTCGCTTATGGACACGGCGATTGATCTGGGGATAGGGGTCGTTTCGCTGTACGCGTTTTCAACTGAAAACTGGTCCAGGCCGAAGGACGAGATTGCGGGCATCTGGAAGCTGCTTGAAATGTTCTTCGAGGCCAATATTGAGAGGATCAAAAAAAAAGGGGTGAGATTGCGCCACTCGGGCTCCATGCGGCATCTCCCGGCATCGACCAGGCGCATCATCGAGGATTCGGTCAACCGGACGCGCAACAACAGGGTTATCATCCTGAACTTCTGTCTCAATTACGGCGGCCGCCAGGAGATTCTTGACGCCGTTAACGGCTGGGCGGTATCGCGCAAACATGGCGAAAAATTATCGGAACGATCGCTCGAGCGGCACCTTTATACGGCCGGACTGCCCGAAGTCGATTTATTGATACGGACCAGCGGGGAGCATCGGATCAGCAATTTCCTGCTCTGGCAGGTCGCCTACGCGGAGATGATATTCGCCGGGGTGCTCTGGCCGGATTTCAAATCGCGCCATCTGTACCGTATGATTTACGAATACCAGCGGAGAGATAGGAGGTTCGGCGGACTATGAACGAAACATCGACTCGAATACTCAGCGCGGCTGTGGCGCTGCCGGTTTACTGCTTTCTGGTGGTCACCGATCTATTTTACTCGCTCCCCGTTCTGATCATCTCGCTCATCATTTCGCTGGGCTGTCTTTACGAGTATTATCAGATATGTTCCCGCGACGACGGCAACAGGCCGTTTGTCATCACGGGCATGGTCATGGCCGCGGCCATAAACATCATCATGTATCTCTACGCGTTCGGGAAAGTCTACGGGTATTCGGCCTATGCTCAGCCCTTCGACGCCCGGCTGGTTTTTGCGGTACTGGCGATAGGGCTGCCGGTAATTTTCGCGATCCATATTTACAAGCGGCCCGTGGCCGGCGGCATCTATTCGCTCGCAACGACGGTCTTCGGCGTCGTTTTTATCGCGTTCCTTTTTTCGCATATCATACTCCTGAAGGCCCTCAAGGACGGTTATATCTATGTGCTCATCCTGAACGCCGTCGTCATGCTGAACGATTCGGGCGCGTATTTCGGCGGGGTGTATTTCGGCAGGCACAAGGCGGGTTTCAGGGTATCCCCCAATAAATCGTGGGAGGGGTATTTCTCGGGGCTTTTGACCAGTATCATCGCGATGCTCCTCATCAGCCTGGTGCTCGAGTCCTTTTTCGGCAAGAGCCTTTTCACCATGATCGAGGCGACTCTCATCGGTATCGTTCTCAGCGTGGTCGGTAATATCGGCGACCTGGCGGAGTCCGCGGTCAAGCGCGACGGTTCGATCAAGGACTCCGGCTCGCTCGTCCCGGGGCACGGTGGAATCTGGGATGTTTTCGATTCCATGATCGTTACGCTGCCGCTTTTTTATTATTACCTGGTACTCAAGGGCGTCCAGTAAGCCCGCGGCGCGATGTCCGTCACCGTCAGCATCCTGGGCTCAACCGGGTCCATAGGCACTTCGGCGCTCCGGGCGATCCGCTCGCAGGGCGGCGATTTCAGGGTGTACGGGCTCTCCTGCAACCGCAACACGGCGCTTCTGGGGGAGCAGATTGAGGAGTTCCGCCCCGAAGTGGTGGCCGTCGCATCGAACGACGATTCGCACGGGTGCTGCGAGGAACTGCGTCGGCGTTTCCCCGGGATCGAGTTTTTTGACGGAGCGGAAGGCGTCCTCGAGATTGCAAGGCGCGACGTCGACATAGTCCTTTCGGCGATTGTAGGCGCCGCGGGCCTGCGGCCGACGCTCGAGGCCGTGCCGCACACGCGCCGGATTGCGCTGGCCAACAAGGAGACGCTGGTCATGGCGGGCGGGCTTTTTATGGATAAAATTCGGGAGCACTCCGTGGAGCTCATTCCCGTGGACAGCGAGCACAGCGCGGTATTCTCGCTCCTCGAAAACCTGGATTCGTCCGAGGTCGAGCGCATCATCCTCACCGCGTCCGGGGGGAGCCTTCGCGACCGCGGTGCCGACGATCTTGCCGGCGTAACACCCGGCGAGGCGCTCAATCACCCGACCTGGAGCATGGGAAGTAAAATAACGATCGATTCGGCCACGCTCATGAACAAGGGGCTCGAGGTGATCGAGGCGCACCATCTTTTCGATGCGCCCTACGACTCCATCGACGTGCTCATTCATCCGGAGAGCGTCATTCACTCGATGGTGGAAACGATAGACGGATCGCTGTACGCGTTACTCGGCGTTCCGGACATGGCGCTCCCGATCCTCAACGCGCTCTCATACCCGGAGAGACGGCGCAATCCTTTCGGCCGACTCAGGCTTGAGGACCTCGGCAGCCTTCATTTCGCGGCGCCGGACGCGCGTCGTTATCCGGCGCTTGCGCTGTGCTATGGCGCGGGCCGTGCCGGAGGGACGGCCCCGGCGGCGCTTAACGGCGCGAACGAAACGGCGGTGGATCTTTTCCTGGAGCGTAAAATCGGATTCACCGATATCGTGCGCCTGGTCGAGGAGGTGCTCGCGCTTCACAGGCCGGTGGCCGAACCGGACATCGACGATATTTTCCAGGCCGACGCCTGGGCGAGGAAAGCCGTACAATCTATTTTGAGAGGTTAATGATGGCGACACTTACATACATACTGGCAGCGGTGATCCTTCTCGGATTGTGCATCTTTGTACACGAGCTCGGTCACCTTCTGGGCGGCAGGATGGTTGGCATAAAGGCGAAGGTATTTTCCATCGGTTACGGGAAGGGCTTCATCAAAAAAAAGATCGGCGATACGACATACCAGCTCACTCTTATTCCGTTCGGGGGCTACTGCCAGTTTTACGGGGAAGACCCTTCCGAGGACCGAAAGGGCGAATCGTACGAATTTCTCTCCGCCCACCCGCTCAGGCGCGTGGTGACGGTGGTGATGGGACCGCTCTTCAATCTCTTCTTCGGAATCATCCTTTTTTTCACGATGAACATGATCGGATACGAAGTCGAGACCAACAGGGTATACATACCCGATTACTTCACGCAGGGGGAGTACATATCCCCGGCGTACAAGGCGGGCATACGGAGCGGCGATACGATTGTCGGGATAAATTTCAAAAAGATATCGTCCTTTCAGGACATTCAGAATTCGATCGTTTTTTCGGACGGCCTTCCGGCGGCGATCCGGGTGGTGCGCGAGGGTCGGACGATTGATTTTACCGTAACCCCGAAGAGGTTTACCGCGAAAGGGTATTATACGCTGGGTGTGATGCCCTATGGAGAGCAGGTGCTCGTGGTTCGGAGCCTCGAGGACGAGGCGGCCCACGGCGCCGGGATACGGCAGTTTGACGAGGTGAAGGCCTTTAACGGTCGGCCGGTCAAAACGCCCGCCGATTTCACCGGGTACATCCGGGCGAATGCCGGCAAAGAGGTCAAGATGCTTGTAGACAGGGGCGGAAAGGAGATGGAGATTTCCGTGACTCCGCGACTTAAGGAGACGATTACGATTCAAGAGTTCGAGGATGCCCGGTTTAAAGGGGAGAAGATCGAGCTTACCACGGATAAGCTCGATCTGGTTAAAAACGGAATCGTACGGGGGAGTGTGAAGATAAACGGAGAGCGGGTGCTTTCGCTCGCAGACTTCCAGAAGCGCCTGGAGCGGAACCGGGGCAAGGTCGTGCGGCTTGAGACGGCCGGGGGGAGCTACACGGGGCGCGTCGCCTATGAAAAATTCGGCTTCATCGGCGTTGAAACGGGGGTCGCGCCGGAGATGGTGCCGCTTCGCTTCGGTATCGCGGACGGGTTCGTGAAATCGCTCGTTGATCCGTATGATTTTATCGTGATGAATATCAAGGGCATCGGCATGCTCTTCGCCGGAGAGCTCGACGTGCGGCAGAACCTTTCCGGGCCGATCCGGATCGCGAAGATCGCCGGCGACACGGCTTATTACCGGGGGATCTCGGCCTTCATCATTCTCATGGCGAAAATATCGATTATACTTATGGTGATGAACCTGCTGCCAATCCCGGCCGTCGACGGTAGCTTCATTATTTTCTTTGTCTACGAGGCGATCAAGGGAAGTCCCATAAACCAGAAGGTGCTTGAGAAGATCCAATTCGTAGGGATAACGCTCCTGATCATTCTGGGAGTGTTCGTTATATTCAACGATCTGAGCTTCTTCCCGTTCTTTCAGAAGCTCTTTCAGTAGCGGTCGGGGCGCACTCCCCCGCTGCCGGCGGGGTGCGCCGCGAACCGGCCGCTGCGTGCGGCCGGAAATTACTGTTGCCTGTCGGTGCCACCGGTGAGCGATTCCAGAAATTCAACGCGAAGGGTCACGGTCCGCGGTCTTCCGATCGGCGGCGGCACTCCGGTGTCGATCCAGTCCATGACGAACGTCCCGATCGAAGACACGGCGGGAACCATCGCGCAGATCGAACGGCTCCGCGCGGCGGGCGCAGCGCTTGTCCGCGTTGCGCTCCGAAACGAATCATCACTCGAGCACCTTAAAATCGTGCGAAGTGCCGTTGATATGCCGCTTTCCGCCGATGTGCATTTCAATCACCGCATCGCGATCGGCGCGATCGAGGCCGGCATCGACAAGGTGCGCATCAACCCCGGCAACATCGGAGACGACGCGAAGGTGCTCGAGGTGGTGCGGGCCGCGAAGGAACGAGGGGTGCCGATCAGGATTGGCGTAAACGGCGGTTCGATCGACAGGACAAAGTATCCTCTCATTGACGCCGAAAGCCTGGTCGCCTCGGCGATGGACCACGTGCATATCCTCGAGAACAATGATTTTTTCGATATTGTCGTCTCAATCAAGGCCTCCGACGTCCGTCTCACCGTGGAGGCAAACCGGCTCTTTGCCGCGACCGCGCCGTATCCGCTCCACGTGGGGCTCACCGAGGCGGGGTACGGGCTTTCGTGCATCGTACACAGCTCGATCGCGACAGGGGCCCTCCTCCTCGACGGAATCGGCGACACCATCCGCGTCTCCATGACCGGCGATCCGGTGGGGGAGGTGGCCGTTGCGAAAAAAATACTGGAGGCCGTGGGACTGCGGACGGCGCCGGTACGCATCATCGCCTGCCCGACCTGCGGCCGTACGGACCCGTCGCTGGATCTGCTCGCGCTAGCGCAGGAAGTGGAGCGGGAAATCGCAGCGCGATTCGGCGAAGGGCTCGAGCGCTCCGGGCGCGGCGTCGTCGTTGCGGTGATGGGGTGCGAGGTGAACGGTCCGGGAGAGGCGGCCCACGCCGACGCCGGAATCGCCGGTGGGCGCGGCGGGACCATGCTCCTTTTCTCAAGGGGGAAAAAACTGCGCAGGATAAGGCCGGACGAGGCGGTGCGATCGCTCGCCGACGAGATAGAACGAAAACTACGGGAGGATTCGGAATGAAAAAAGTGAAAGCCGAGGATAGGAATTATATTTTTCCGAAGGGTTTCCTCTGGGGCAGCGCGTCCGCGGCCTTCCAGGTTGAGGGCGGGTGTGCGCACCACGATTTTTACGACTGGGCGCTTCGGGGGAAAATAAAAGACGGCACCAGCCCGATCGACGCGGTGCGTTTCTGGGAGTATTATAAAGGCGACATCGCGCTCATGAAAAAAATGAACCACAACGCGGCGCGCATCGGCATCGAGTGGGCGCGGATCGAACCGTCCGAGGGAGCGTTCGACGAGAAGGCGCTGGCGCACTACAGGGCGATCTTAAAAGAAATGCGAAAGGCGAAAATAAGTCCTATGGTCACCCTCCACCATTTCGCCAACCCAATGTGGCTGGTGCGCATGGGGGGATGGGAGAACCCCCGCACCGTCGATTATTACCTTCGCTTCGTTAAAAAGGCGGTCGACTCGCTCGGGGATCTTGTCGACATCTGGAACACAATCAACGAGCCGTCGGTCTACGCCGTGGCGGCCTACCTCTTCGGAGAGTTCCCCCCGGGGAAGAAAAGCTTCCGGCTGTGCCTGCGTGTGATGGACGTGATGATCGAGGCGCATGTGCGGGCTTACGCGGCGATCCACGAAATTCATGATGAGAAGAACTGGAGAAAGGCACGGGTCGGAATCGCCAAGCACCTGCGCCCCTTCGACCCGCTTAACGAAAAAAGCCCGCTCGACCGCGTCTCGGCGCGCCTGATGGACAAGTACTTCAACAACCGATACCTCGAAAAGATCAGCGCGAAGGGGCGCACCCTCGACATTTTCGGGCTGAACTATTATTCCGGTGACCTTGTAAAATTCCCCATGAAGATGCTGACCCGTCCGGAGCTTCCGAAAAACAAGCTGGGGTGGGACATCTATCCCGAGGGATTGTACCGTATAGTAAAACGGTACTGGGAGTTATACCGCCTGCCGATCTACATCACCGAAAACGGTACCTGCGAGGATGGCGATGAAATTCGCCCCCGATACATTCTCGAACACCTGTATCAACTCCACAGGGCCATCGACGAGGGCGTGGACGTCGCCGGCTACTATCACTGGTCGACCCTGGACAACTTCGAACTGGTCGACGGGCTTATGTCGCGCTTCGGACTGGTGCACGTGGACCACGAACACCCGAAGCGCAAGCGCACGATCAAGCGAAGCGGCCGCCTCTACGGCGAGATCGCGCGCTCGGGCGGCATCACCGAGAACATCGTACGGAAGCATGCGCCCGACTGGCGGCCGTAGCCACGCGCTTATGGAGCCGGCGCGCTTCGTCGATATTCCCGAAGGGATGTACGATATCGGTATCGACGCGGCCTTTATTCCGGATATTGAGCGCCGTGTTTTCGGCGAGGATCTCCCGGCCGCGTATATGGCCACGGCCGTGCCGCGCCGGTCGGTACATTTAAAGAGGGTGCGCGTTTCGCGCTTTCTCGTAACGGCCGCCGAATTCGAGGAATTCGCAGATTCCACGGCATTCGTCACCGAGGCCGAGCGCGAGGGATGGGGCTGGACCTGGGAAGGCGGCTGGACGAAAAGAGAAGACCTGTCGTGGCGGCGTCCCTTCGGCGGTGAAATCGATAAGGATTACTGGAGCGGGCGCGCCTTTATGCCTGTGCTCCAGGTGAGCTGGAATGACGCGGACAACTGGTGCCGGTGGCTGTCGGGTGAAACCGGTGAAAGCATCCGCCTTCCGCTGGAAACCGAATGGGAGGCCTTCGGCCTTCTCGCCGGAGTTCGGTCAATACGCGAAATACCCGATGACGAATCACGGATCGCCGTGGATACGGCCGGGGACTTTTTTAAAATGCTTTCCGGGATATTCTCCGCGAACGCGGACCTGCATCCGGCCGGGGTATTGTGGGAGTGGACGGCGGACTGGTTCAGGGCTTATCCCGGCGGCGGCCCCGATGCCGATTACGGAGAGGTGTACCGGATGCTCCGCGGCGGTTCGCTCGCGAGCCACCCTCTTCAGCGCTGCCGCGAATACCGCTTCCGCCGCTGTCCCACGGCCCGAAGTCCCTTCTACGGTTTCCGCTTCGCCCTGGGCTGAGATGACGCCGCTATCCCGCCGCCGATTACATCGGCCATAAAATTGCGAAAATCCCCGTCCTCGATCTTTATCGCCGCCATGAGGCCGAGTTTCTTGTACTGAAGCATGCCCTCGGCCACAGACGCCAGGAAGAGCGAGAGCATCATCGGGTCGACCTTCCTGAATTCCCCCGCCGCGATCCCCGCGCGTACCGTTTCGGACGTGAGCCTCAGCAGCTCGGCCATCTTTTCGGCGACGGTTTCGCGGCCGCTCGCCCCCTCGGCGTCGAACTCGGCTTTGTATTCCATGAGGATGTTGTAGTAGTCCCGGTGCCGGTAAAAGAACTCCATGTACGAATCGAAGGTCGAGATGAGCTTCTGCGGATTGCTTTTACGACGCGCCATGCTCCCCGAGAATTTCGCAAAAAGCATTTCGATCGCCTCGATGCAGATGGTCGTATAGATGTCGCGCTTGTTCTTGAAATGAAAATAGATCGCCCCGGTGGTCAGCCTGGCTTTCGAGGCGATGGTGCGTATCGAGATGCCGCTGTAGCCGAACTTCAAGAAAAGCTGCCGCGACACTTGGAGTATTTTTTCTTTATTGTTGTTTTTCATTGGTGTAAGCTCGTGTGGTGATCTGCGAGCGCCGGCACGCGGGTGGATGCGTAACACTGTTATGCTGCCGTGTCAAGTGAATATAATGGCCGGCTTCAAGCTGGGGTCGCCGAGGCCCGGCATTCTGAATATAATGCGCGACCCTGACAAACGGGAGTCGCCCCATAATTTGACGGGAGGTCACCGTGAAAAAACGCGTTGTCATTACCGGCGGCACGGGCTTTATCGGTACCGCCCTGAGCACAGAGCTTAACGCAGCCGGGTATGAGCTTGTAGTGCTTTCGCGGGGAGAGGGGACGGATGGCGGCGGAATACGCAGAGTCCGCTGGGACGCTCGCAGTCCGCGGGGCTGGACGCACGAGGTCGACGGAGCCTTCGCGGTCGTGAATCTCGCCGGCGACAACATCGGCTCGGGAAGATGGACGGCGGGCAAGAAGCGGGCGATTCGCGAAAGCCGTATGGAAGCGGGGATGGCCGTCGCCGCGGCCGTTTCAGCAGCGAAGGCAAAGCCGAAAGTCGTGTTGCAGGCCTCGGCGATCGGATGGTACGGAGACCGGGGGGACGAGCGGCTTGCCGAGTATTCGGCGCGGGGCGATGGATTTCTGCCATCGATCGCTCGCGAGTGGGAGGATTCCACCGCGGAGGTCGAGGACTACGGCGTGCGGCGCGTGGTCGTGCGGACGGGCGTGGTGCTCGGGCGCGGCGGGATGCTCGGGCGCGCGGCGCTTCCGTTCAGGCTCTTCGCGGGTGGAATTCCCGGCGGCGGCAGGCCGTGGTTTTCGTGGATACATCTGCGCGACGCCGCAAGGGCCATCCGGTTTCTCATGGAGCGAAAGGACGCGCGGGGAGCGTACAACCTCACCTCGCCCGTGCCGGTGCGGGCCGCTGAGTTTTACCGTCAGCTTGGCAGAACGCTCCACCGTCCCGTCTGGATGCCGCTCCCGGCCCTGGCGCTGCGGATCGCTTTCGGGGAGATGGCGCGCGAGCTCGTGCTTTCGGGACAACGGGTGCTGCCGGAGCGGTTGCTGGAAGCGGGATTCGAATTTCAGTTTCCTGATCTCGAACAGGCGCTTGAGGAAATTTTCGGGGGATGACGTGATGAGAATGCACGCCGGGAAGGGTCCGGCTATCCCTTTGCCATCGTGCCCCGGTTGCGCAGTATCGCGTACTCGAAGCCGTCTATCAGCACGTAGAACGACGCGGCGTTGATGTTTTCCGAGAGCGCGTTCACCTTCCAGACTGTTGTCCCATCGGTGAAGATGATGGTGACCTCCACCTCGGTGGCCGTGCCGCGCTTGGCCTCGAGGATGTTGGCGCGGTAATCGACGAGCTTGATTTTATCGATCTCCGGGAAAAGCGGCATGAGCGCTTTCTTTAGAACGCGCGCGAGCGCGTCGACGGGCCCGTTGCCGGTCGAGGCCTCGTGGATATGCCGGCCGTTGGCCTCTATCTGCACCGTCGCCTCGGGGTCGATCCCGTTGTCGATGAGCTTGTAGCCGCCGACCACCTTGAACGGCGGCTCGTACCGGTCGAGCGAGCGGGTTATCGTAAGCTCGCGCGTGGCGTCGTGTATTTCGTAATTGAGCATTGGCGCACACCCCTGAACGGCCTTATTCATCATCGCCCGTTGATTCTTCACCATATGTGTAGGTCAGTTGGAGATCATTCCCGGCAGCCCCGGAACTCAAACGGTCTTCCTTGACCTTGGCGGAGTCCCGGTAAATCATTATCTCCAGCGTGTCGTTGGCGTCCTGCCTGGTTACGCTTACGTCGAGCGTATCGAGCTCGTCGGCCTCGACGGTAAATTCATATATATTGCTTCCAAGATAGATGATCTGCGCCGCGTCGATGATGCGGGTTGAACCGCCGTCGATCCGGTACCAGCCGGAAAAAGAATCGGGGGTGGTTCCGTTGTCGGTAAGAAGAACGCTCAGCGTGACCGGATCTTTTGGGAGGTCGCTGCACCGTAGGGCAAAGAGAATTGCCGCGAACAGGACGAAAAATATATAGAATGCCGGATTTTTCATGGTCGATGCAGATACGTGATTAGCGAAACGCCCCGTTATTCTTTAGTATGCGGGCTTCGCCGGAATTGTCATTCCATCGCCCGATAACCGAAAAAGTAATGGCGTTTGGACGGACCTGTCAACTAAATTACCGAAGACGGTACGGTATATGAACGACAAACCCGAACTCCTCGCCCCCGCGGGCTCCCCCGAAACCTTCGCCGCGGCCTTTCGGGCCGGGGCCGACGCCTTCTATCTCGGAGTCGGCGATTTCAACGCCCGAAAGCGAGCCCGCAACTTCTCGCGCGAGGAGATAAAAGAAGCGACGCTCTTCGCCCACCGGAACGGCAGGCGCGTCTACATCACGCTCAACACCCTCCTTTTCGACGACGAGTTTCCGGGCGTCATCGATCTTCTCTCCTTCCTCGAGGATATTCGCGTTGATGGTATCATCGTGCAGGACCTCGGGCTTATGTCACTGCTGAGGAACCATTTTCCATCCATCCCCATCCACGCCTCCACGCAGATGTTCTGCCATAACTCGCAACAGGCCCTGTATCTGAAAAACGCCGGGGCGAGACGCGTCATCCTCGCACGCGAGCTCTCCCTCGAAGAGATCCGCTCCATCATCGCCATGGTGCCGCTGGAATACGAGGTCTTCGTACACGGGGCCATGTGTTTTTCCTTTTCAGGCTGCTGCCTCTTCTCTTCCCACCTGTACGGCGATTCGGGGAACCGCGGACGATGCCGCCAGCCCTGCAGGCTGCCCTTCGAAGGGGCGCGCGGGAAGTCCTATCCGTTCTCCATGAAGGACCTTTCGGCCGCCTCGCTCGTCGGCGAGCTTGTCGCATCGGGCGCGTCGGCATTTAAAATCGAGGGGAGGCTTCGTAACGCCGCTTATGTTTCGCGCGCGGTCCGGATGTACCGCTCTCTCATCGACGCCTCGCCTGTCGACCGTACCGCGCGCCGGAAGGAAGGTAAGGCCGCACCAGGCAGCACGAGGGAATCGGAAGGCGGATATTTCCATGGGCGCGAGTACCGGCGTCTCGTGGCGGCCGACCGCCCCGGAGGCTCCGGCGAGGAGCTCGGCGGGGTGATTTCGGCCGCGGGATCGCTATTGGTGTTCACCTCCGGCGTCGAGATCGGAAAGGGTTCCCGGCTCAGGGTGGTCGACGCGGAGGGGCGGATGCTCCACGAGGGGACGCTTCTCGAGTACTCGCGCCCCCGGGAGGGAACCTACGAGTGGAGGCTTCCCGTAAAGGCACCCCGAGCGAAAGGCATGCGCGTGTATCTTACGGGGGAGAGCAGGACCTTCGGCGAATGGCCGGCCATACGGCGCGAGGCCGCGCTGCATAAATTCATTCCGGTGCGTCTTGAGATACGACTCTCGCGCACGGCGATCGAGGCGCGCGCCGTAGCGGACGATCTCGCTCCGTTCGAGTTCGCTCGCGCCGTCGAAACGAACACCGCGCGGACGCGGGCGGTAACGACAGCCGATATCGAAGATATCTTTGCGCGGACCGACCGCTATCCCTTTCTTGTTGAAAAGCGCCATGTCGACATCGAACCGGATATCTTCGTTCGGCTCGGTGCGCTGAAGGCGCTCCGGCGGGAATTGTATGAATTGCTGTACGCTCATTACGAGGCCGGGCGCGACCGCCGGGACGCCGAACGAAAGACGGCGATCCTTGCCGAAATGGCCTCCATTCGCGATTCATCAACTGCCGATGAACGCCTGTATCTCGAATACGCCGATCTGGAAAGCGGCGAGCCGGCCGATTTCAGGATCATCGAATTTGAATCCATTGGTGCGGCCATGCGACCCTGTCCGGAAGAGGTCATACTGCTCCCGCTCTTCGTCTCCGGGGAGCGGCTGGCCGGCATGCACGGTGAGATCGCCGGGCTCGTCGCGGCCGGTCACCGCCGGTTCATGATCCCGACCTACGGCTGGATTGAATTTTTCAGTCGCTACGACGAGTTGGAGCTTTTCGGCGGTCCCTTCCTGTACGCGGTGAATTCAATGGCGTACGCGGAAATCGTTTCGAGGGGAGTTCGTCATTTTTCCGTTTCGCCCGACATGCATAATGAACGGATTGTGACGATTTCTTACAGGGGGCACCTCCTGCCGCGAACCTTCAGGAAGGAGCTCATGGCGACACGCCTTCGCCTGCCCGATACCTGCTACCGTGGCGCGAAGGCGACCATCCGTGTCGCGCGCTTTGCCGAGTACGATGTTGTTTTTGAGGACGATAAATGATTGACCATTGCGCACGTTCGCCTAAATTTCTGTTGAAAAAGGTGCGGAGATGAAAATTGCGAGCTTTAATGCAAATTCGATTCGGGCGCGGCTCCCCATCGTAATACGATGGCTTGCCGATAATTCCCCCGATGTGTTGTGCCTCCAGGAGACCAAGATCCGCGACGAAGAGTTCCCCGCCGCGGAAATCCGGTCGACCGGATACCATGTCGAGTATAAAGGCGAAAAATCATATAACGGCGTCGCAATTATAAGCCGGCTTCCATTGGATGCGGTCTGGTACGGCTTCGACGGTGCTGGCGAGGACGAGGGCTCGCGCCTCGTCGCGGGCGTCTTCGCGGGTGTGCCGGTCGTCAATACCTACATCCCCCAGGGCGCGGACCCGTCGTCGGAGAAGTTCGCGCGCAAGCTTCGCTGGTTCGAGAGGCTCCGGGAATTTTTCGATAGCCGCTTTTCGGCGGACGATCCACTCATCTGGACGGGCGATTTCAATGTGGCCCCGGAGCCGATCGACGTGCACGATCCTAAGCGGCTACTCGGGCGGGTGGGGTTTCATCCCGACGAGCATCGGGCGCTGGCGCTTGTTAAGGAGTGGGGATTCGTTGATGTATTCAGGGCGCACCGAAAGGACCCGGGCGAATACACGTTCTGGGATTATCGCGTGCGCGATGCCGTTGCGCGAGGCCTCGGATGGCGTGTCGACCACATCTGGGCGACCGTTCCGCTCGCGAACAGGTCGGTGGGCGCGGGTATCGATGTCGCGCCGCGGCTGGCCGAACGCCCTTCCGATCATACGTTCATATACGCCGAGTTCAGCGAACCGGATAAAGAAAACAGGCCGTGATTGCGGGAAGGCGCGGGTGATGAAAACGGATGAAATGAGCGACCGGCGCAGGACCGAGCTTGCCTCCCTGGCATCGATGGTGTTCATCTGCATGCCGGTGCGGCGCCTGGACGAGGGCATGCTCGAACTTGTCGAACAATACCGCTTCAACCTCGAAATCGGCATAGACCACTATGCGCTCGACCGCTTCCCGTCGGCGTATTTTGCAGACCTCGCCTACAGACTCAAACGCGCCGGCATCGACATGACGGTGCACGCGCCCTTTCACGAGCTCTTTCCCGGCGCGCCCGACCGCCTGGTGCGCGAGGCGGCGATCATGCGGCTTGACGCCGCCTTCGACCTGATGGCGGACTTTTCTCCGCGTTCGGTGGTGATGCATCTCAATCACGAAAACCGGCGGTTCGGTTTCGTCGCCGACGACTGGTTTGCGCATATCGTGCCCGCGATCGAACGGTACGCCGGCCTTTCCCGCGACATGGGCGCCATTCTCGTGCTCGAGAACGTTTATGAGGAGAGCCCCCGGGCGATGGTGCGCGTTCTCGATGCGCTCGGCGACAGGGGTGTTTTCCATTGCATTGACGTAGGGCACCTTAACGCGTTCTCCGAAACGAAGCTCGAGGACTGGCTTGCCGCAACGGGGCCGTTTGTCCGCCAGTTCCATCTGCACGATAATGATGGCTCGGGCGACGCTCACGGGCCGATCGGGACCGGTGCGGTCCGGTTCGACCTTGTCGCGGATTTTATCGGGGGGCTGGATGTCCGGCCGCTGATCACGCTCGAGCCGCATACCGCGGAGGACATCTGGAGAACGCTCGACGGTTTCGAACGCTCGGGTATCGCCGAAGCGCTTTCGCGGTTTTAAGCGGTGCCGTATTCCGGAGAGAGCGGACGCGCCCGGGAAACAGAAGGCATTTTAACCGATTCATGACGGGAGGGGATGGTGATATGACCGAAATACTGGTTACCGGCGGCGCCGGATACATCGGGAGCCACGCGGTCCGGGCGCTCGCACGAATGAACTTCACACCGGTCGTGTACGATAATCTCGACGGGGGATTCCGCGAAGCGGTGGCGGGTTTCGAGTTTATCCAGGGCGACATCGGCGATTACGATAAACTCTCGCGCGTTTTTACGGAGCGAGATATTCGCTGTGTGATGAACTTCGCGTCATATATCGCGGTAGGCGAGTCGGTTGCCGATCCGCTTAAATATTACGACAACAATGTCGGTCGCACCATCGCTCTTTTCCGCGCGATGAAGGACGCCGGCGTGCCCAATTTCATCTTTTCATCCTCCGCGGCCGTTTATGGCGACCCCGATGCAGCGCCCATTCGCGAGGAGAGCCCGCTTCGCCCGGCGAGCCCGTACGGGAGGACTAAATATTTTATCGAAGAGATGCTGCGCGACCTGGAGGTGTCCGACGGCTTCCGTTCGGTCTGTCTGCGTTATTTCAACGCGGCCGGGGCCGACCCTTCGGGCGACATCGGGGAGCGCCATGCGCCCGAAACCCATCTCGTGCCCCTGGTGCTTCGCGCGGCGATCGATCCGGAGTATTCAATCACCGTCTTTGGGCGTGACTACGATACGCCCGATGGAACCTGCATTCGCGACTATGTGCATGTAAACGACCTGGCCGACGCGCACGTGCTCGCGCTCCGGCGCCTGCTCGACGGTAAGGGCTCTGCGGTGTACAACCTTGGAAACGGCAGCGGATTCTCCGTGCTCGAGGTCATCGAGTCGGCCCGTCGGGTAACCGGGAAGGTCATCCGCGCCCTTGACGGATTCCGTAGAAGCGGCGATCCGGCGCGCCTTGTGGCTTCGTCGAGGAGGGCCGGCGACGAACTCGGATGGGTCCCCGTGTTCACCGATCTGGACGGCATCGTCGAAACGGCGTGGAGATGGGAGCGATCGGGTAAAAGGAAGGACTATTGAAAATGCGTTCGGGCTGGTGTCGTTGCACAAATTGAAAATGTTGAGTTTTTCCCGGTCGAGGGCCGGGAAAGAGCCGATCAGCCGGAAATAGTTGCAAGGGAACCTCGAAAAATCAGGAAATTCATTGTTCAAATAATCGCAACTCCTGATTTCACCGGATTTTTTACCCACAGGGGAACTTCAAAAAACAGATTAATAGAGGTTCCTGTAGTTTTATTCGTAATGCTGCATTCCCATCTATTCTTAAATATATTGACAAATAAAGTCGTAATGGCGATATGGGATTACAATGTATATCTCTGCCCGGGGGGTGTAGTGAATGGCTGATATTCGAAAGATTTTTTATCCCGAGTCCATCGCGGTCGTCGGGGTATCTGAGAATCTTTATAAATGGGGTTCATTTATTTTTATAAACATATTGGGGGGGGGGTTTCGGGGGCGGGTGTTTCCTGTGGCGAAGAACAAAGAGACGGTTTACGGCCACCGGGCATATAATACGGTGGCGGAAATAGCTGAAAGCGTCGACCTGGTCTTTATCACCACGCCCGCAAGCTCGGTGATGGGAGTGCTTGCCGACTGCGTGAAGAAGGGCGTAAAAAACGTGGTCATGATCACATCGGGTTTCAGCGAAACCGGAGAAGAGGGAAAGCGGTTGGAAGAGCAGGTGATCGCTTATTCCCGCGAGAACGGCATCAACATCGTGGGTCCAAACACCATGGGCATCGTGAACACGGCGGTAAGCCTGTACGCTACGGGCTCGCAGGTTCGTGCACCGCGCGGCGGGATCTCGATCATCGCGCAGAGCGGCAACGTCGGCAATCAGATCATGGAATGGGCCGAACAGCAGAATATCGGTCTCGGGAAGTTCGTCGGTTCGGGGAACGAGGGGGTGCTCGACTGTGAGGACTACATCGAGTACTTCGGCGCTGATCCGGACACCTCCGTGATTTTAATGTATATCGAGGGGGTCGACGACGGCAGGCGCTTCATGGATACCGCGCGCCGGACCAGCATGAAAAAACCGGTGATCGCGCTCAAGGCCGGCCGGACCGAGACCGGAAGCAGGGCGGCGGCGTCGCATACCGGGGCAATGGCCGGTTCGTTCAAGACATACGAAAGCGCCCTGCGCCAGAGCGGAGTCATGCTGGTAAAGGCGCCGACCGAGCTCCTTACCATCTCGGCCGCGTTCGACAGCATGCCGCTGCCCAAGGGGAACCGCGTCGGCGTCGTTACGCTTGGAGGGGGATGGGGCGTTATAACCGCGGACGAATGCGAGGAGCGCGGGCTGACTCTTCCGCCGCTTCCCGGAGATGTGTACGAGAAGCTGGACCGGATGCTTCCGCCGTTCTGGAGCAAGGGCAACCCGGTCGACCTGGTCGGACAGCCCAGCATAGAGCTTTTCAAGGAGTCCATGAACAGCATGGTCGCGAGCGATGCTTACGATGCGGTAATACTGCTCGGGATGGTTGGTGCGGGGAAATACGCACTGCGCATACACGCATCGGCGGCGAGCATGGGATATTACCCCCACGACAAACTTGAAGGTCTGACGAAATTAATTGCCGAGCGCCAGGCGAACTTTCTTGACAACATAGTCGAGCTGATGGAGAAATACGACAAGCCGATCTATCCCGTGGCGCTCGTCTCCGCTCCCGAAGACGAGATGATCCATTACAAGGACGGAAGCAGGTTCAAGGCCATAATATACAAGACGCCGGAGGAGGCGGTCTTCTGTTTGGAAAAGCAATTCGAATATTACCGATACCGCAGCAGGAGGGCGACAGGACAACCATGAAAGAAATATTGAAGAAAGCGATGGAGCGGGGCCAGAAGGCCCTTTCGGAATTCGATTCGAAGCGTCTCATGGCGATGGCGGGATTTCCGGTGTCGCGTAACGACCTCGCCAGTTCCCGCGACGAGGCGGTGGCTATAGCGAAGAGTTTCGGGTTTCCGGTGGTGCTTAAAGGCTGCTCGGACATCCTGACGCACAAGACAGAGATGGGCATGGTAAAGCTCAAGCTGAAGACCGAGACCGAGGTCGCCGAGGCGTACGATGAGATCGCCGGAAAGGGAGTGGTGCTCGACGGTGTTCTTGTTCAAGAGTGGATAGAGGGCGACAAGCGCGAGTTTGTTGTCGGCCTGACGCGGGACCCGCAGTTTGGCCCCTGCGTGATGTTCGGACTGGGCGGGATCTTTACGGAGGCGCTGCGCGATGTGAGTTTCAGGGTCGCACCGCTCTCCGAGATGGATGCAGAGGAGATGATCGACGAAATCCAGACAAAAAAGCTGCTCGGCGAGTTCAGGGGAAGTCCGGCCGTCGACAGGGCCGAGCTCGTCAAGGCGCTTGTCGGGATCGGCAGACTGGGCCTTGAGTATGATGAAATTGCCGAAATCGATGTCAATCCGCTCATAATCGACGGCGACAAACCGGTCGCGGTCGACGCGCTGGTTATACTCTCGGCTGCGAAGGCCGGGGGAAAGTCCGCCTGATTATTTCTTGCAATCCGACAACACGCGCGGTTATACTTCCGGCGGCGCCATAGGGCGGCGCCTTGCGCGGTAAAAAAGTAAAACAGGGAGTAATCATGCAGTTCAAGCCAAAACACAGGAAGGTTGCGATACTCTTTTCGGGCGGCCCGGCCCCCAGCGCGAACACGGTGATATCGGCGACGACGCTCAATTTCCTCGACAACAATATTCCCGTAATCGGCGTCTTCCGGGGTTACGAGTTCCTTCAGGATTTCAACCTGCACAATCCGAAGCTTCGAAAGGGGGTCCACTACGAGGAGCTCGGTTACAATATCACGCAGGTGCGGAACGACCGCGGAATCTATCTCCGGACCTCGCGTGCCAACCCGGGGAAAAACATCAAGACGACCGAAGACGTCGATGATCCGGCAAAAAACGCCCAGTTGCGCAATATCCTCGACGCCTTCGAGTATCTCAATGTGGGGGCCCTGATCTCTATTGGCGGCGATGATACGCTTAAAACGGCGAACTACCTATCGATCATGGGTTTTCCGGTGATCCACATACCGAAGACGATAGACAACGATTATTACGGCATTCCGTGGACCTTCGGTTACTGGACGGCGGTTAACACGGCGCAGACCGCCATGCTCAATCTGAAAGCGGACGCGCAGGCGACCGACAGTTTTTTTCTGGTGGAGCTGATGGGCCGCAAGGCCGGCTGGGTCACCTACGCCGCGGGCATAGCCGCCGAGGCGATACTGATGATTGCGCTCGAAGACATAGAAGACGCCGTGCTCGACGTGGATGGGCTGGCCGAGCGGATAGCCGATACCATCATTGCGCGCGAGAACAACCGCAGGCCGTACGGCATCATCGCCATTTCCGAGGGGCTTGCGGACAAGCTCCCCGAGGATCTCCGCCCGCACGAGACCGACAAGCACGGCAATATCCTGTATCGCGAGGCGCAGATAGGGAAAATCCTTTCGGAAGCGACGAAACGGATTTACTGCGAAAAAACCGGACTCGAGGTGAAGATCATCCCGAAACAGATAGGCTATGAAACGAGGTCCGCGGCGCCGATAAGCTTCGATGTTGTGCTGGGGAGCATGCTCGGTTACGGGGCGTTCAAATTCTTTCGCCAGGATGAGTTCGGGGTGATGGTTTCGGTGACCGACAACTTTGACCTAAAGGCGGTACCCTTCGGGGAACTCATCGATCCCGTGACGCTTAAAACGCGTCTGCGCGACGTTCCGCGCGGCAGCGATTTCTATACACTGAAGGAAACCCTGTCATACCGGAAGTTCTGGGAGTAGGGGCGGTCGGAGTGTTTTGGCCGAATCTCGCAACAAGGAGGAGTGGCATGAGGAGGACTTTCATTTTTTTAGCGATCGCGACCCTGGGCGTGGCGCTGGCGTGCGGCGGCGGGAGGCCGAGCGACGTGCTCAAGGCCATGCAAAAGGTCTACTCTTCGGATAAATTCGATGACGCGAATAAATACTACACGAAGGGCACCGTCGAGTTGTTGAACGAATTGAACAAACTCAATCCCAAGTCGACCAAAGAAGAATCGCTGGCCGATAAGAAATTCGTGTCGGGTGCAAAGTGGAAAGTGATAGAGGAGAAGACTGACGGTGAATCGGCCCGGGTCAAGGTGCGCTACGTCGAGCACCCGGTGGAGAACATGAAGGGGTACGAGCATACCTATAAAATGAAAAAGGAAGACGGCGTCTGGAAGATCGACATGGAGGACGACCTGAAAGGTGCTCTTTCATTGATGAAGAACATGGGAGCCCTGTCCGGATTCGCGGAGAGGCTGAAAAAAGCGGCAAGATGACCGCGGGATACGAAGGCGGGGGCCGGTGCTCCCGGCCTTTACATCAGCATACCATGAGGCCGAGGTTGAGTATGATGTCGTCGCGGAGGTCAAGCGCCTGCGGGTTTTCCGGCTCGATTTTTAGAAGGTTGAGGCACGCGATATACGCCATGAACAGATCACCCGATTCATAGTAGAGATTGACAAGGTTGAAATGCGTTTCGGATATCACGGGGTCGATCTCGATGGCGCGTGAGTAAAAGTGGATGGCCAGATCGAATTCACCTTCCTCCCAGTAGACGCCGGCGAGATTAGCCAGTGTAACGGCGTCATCGGGGTATAATTCCGCCGCCTTCTCGAGGACGAGCCGGGACGCCTTTAACCTCCCGAGTTCGCAGAGAGAAATACCGAGGCCGTTTAATATATCGGGGTCCGAGCCGTTGATCCGGGCTCCCAGGCTGAAGAGCTGAAACGCCCGTTTAAAATCTCCCATCTCAACGTACCCGTATCCGAAGTCGATGAGGCTGTATGAGTCACGGTCGTATTCGCGCAATTCCTCGATAGTAAGGATTTTACGGATTCTTTCATTATATGTTTTAATGTCTTTCATGTCTGCGGGTATCAATTTTCCGTAATCGGCCGGCCGCGACGGTATCCGGCAAAACTATGCTTCCGGTGGAGAAAAATTGTCAATACAATTTATCGGCACGGAATGTGGGGTGGAATCTGTGCCTTTCGGTCGCGGCGCCGGGCGGTTCTGTCGCCGGCGCGCACCCGATTCGCCGGTTCAAAATCCTGTTGACAATCCCTGAAGCTAAATATATCACACGGATTAAGGTAAGAAAAAAACCCCCACGACAGGAGCAGGAAATGAATCGATCCATCATCGCGGTCATGCTGGTGCCGGTGCTGGCCATTGCCGCCTGTAAAAGCAAGAATGACGTCGTTGCAACCTATGACGGGGGGCGGATCACTCGCGGCGAATTTCATGAATGGATGGACATGAAACGCCTTTCAAGGGATACGATTCTGAAGTCTCCAAAACACCAGAAAAATAAGCTGGAGATGATGGCGCTTGAGCGCTTCGCCGTGGAGGAGGCGTTGAAGGAAGGCTTTGATAAAAACAAAGAATTCATTGCCTTTGCCGACATGGCGGCCGAATCGCAGTTTATGGAGTTACTTTACAACAGGGAAATTAAGGAGAAGGCCGTTTTCAAGGAGCCTGCGGTCCGGGTCAGGCAGATATTTATCCGGATAAAGGATTACAAGATAGCGGGGGGGAAGCGGCAGAAGCTGACCGAAGCGGAATTGAAGCGCGAGTCGGATATCGCCGTGTCACGCGCCGGCGAGATTATCGCAAGGCTTGGAAAAAAGGAAAAATTCGATGACCTCGCCAAACAGTATTCCGACGACTTCTCAAAGAAAAGCGGAGGCGATATAGGATTCATCGTCGCCGACATGATGCCGCCGGAATTTTCAAAGGCCGCCTTTTCGCTCGGGGAAGATGAATACACCAGGGAGCCGGTCGTAACGGGGGGAGGCGTATACATCCTGCAGGTTGTCGACCGGGAGGACCTGAGCGCGAAAAATATTGACAAGATCGTCAAGGACAAGATGCAGGCGGCCCGCCTGAAGAACAGGTTTTTCGCGAAGGCATCCAGGGAATACCTGGATGCGCTCTCGGCGGCCGGCGATGTCGAGCGCCATCTCGAGAAAGCGGTGGGGGGCAGGCCGTCTGACATGCTTTTCAAGGTGGGAGAAAAGGTGTTTACCGTGGCAGATCTTGACCGGAGAATTGCGTTATACACCGGAAGGCATGCGCATGGCAGGGCGGCTGCCCCGGTAACCCCGGACCTTAGAAAAAATGTCGCGGAAAATTATTTTAAGCTGGAGCTTTTACGGCGCACCGCCCTGCAGAAGGGTCTGGATAAAGATCCCGAATATATAAAAAAGGCCTCTCAGAGGAGGGACTCCATTCTTGCGCGCGAATACATTAAACATAAAGGGTCCGCCTCCGTTTCGATCACGGAGCGGGAAATGCGCGAGGAATATGACGCGAACAGGGGAGAGCGCTATTACAGCGTCGTTGACCGGGGCGGGAAGAGGGAGAAGGTGGTCGAGCCCTATCAGAAAGTGCGGGAAAGAATCAAAAGGGCTCTTGAGGGCAGGAGTCAGTCGGATGCCGTGCGTAAGTGGAAAGAAGAACTGCTCGGCAGTCGTAACTTTGCGGTAATTGAATCGAAGCTCGAAGGCGACAAGGAAAAGTAGGAAATATCTCAATTAATCGACCGCGAGGCGGGCAGCGTTTCCGTAAGCACGGGGCCGTGGCTCAACTCTCCGTCGATGGATATGGCCTCGAAGCGTTCCACCTCCAGGCCGAATTCCTGGGCCGAGTCGATATAGAACTGAAGGACGTTCTTCAGTCTCCTGATGGCCTCGCCGCGATCGACGCCGTAACAGTTAACGTCGAGCTCCGGGCAGCTTGCGATATACTCTTTTTCAACTTCCAACAACTTGATCGACAGTTTCATACTTGTTCTTCCTGAGGTCTGGTTGTATGGACGAGTTGGTTCGACGGGTTACCCTCCCGCCGCTTTGCACCGTTGGAATTAATATCGACAGGGGCGACGTGACGCATTAACGAAAATGCGGAAGCACCGGATGAGTCGCAGCCGGCGACGCGTTTAAGAGGCTGGTTCGAAATGAAGTTCATGTTCGCGATCTTTGATCGTATTATTTTTCATGTTCGAGGCACTTTTTTAAAAAAAACGGTTATATTTTGTTGACAAAAAAGAGTAGCGTGTTTGTATTGCAGTCAGTCGTGAAATCGAGCGGTTAGAGGGTGCATTGCCTGCCAAAGGCACAATAAGAGGCGTCCTGGCCTATTCAACCATAGGTTTGCAGCTTGCGGGGATGGTTCTTGTTTTCGTTTACGGTGGACACTGGCTGGATGAGCGCTATTCGACCTCCCCGGGATTCCTTGTAGTGGGGACGGTGTTGGGTCTTTCGATCGGGTTTTACAGTCTGATAAAAGAATTGGGTGCGATTGATAAACGGCTTAAGGGGCACAAGGAAGAAGAACAGGAAAAAGGACGCAAGTGGCTGTAAGCGGCGGTTTAGTCAAGGGATCTCATTGCTTAACATTTTTTCAAGGTGGGCTGGCTTATGATTCACTTACTGCACTCGATCAATTCATTCATAACATCCGGCGGTGGCGAAGACGAATCGATGTTCGACGTCGTGATGCATCACCTGACCGACTACACCATCACCACCGGCATTATCGGAAAATTTAACGAGCAGTTTTTAAGCACCAAGCTTTTTGGAATCTTCGATATGCGCATCACCCGCTGGGTCGTGATGCTGTGGGTTGCGGCGCTCGTTTGTCTCGTTGTATTCGTCCCCATCGCGCGCAAGATTAAAAACGCCAAATTCGGCTCGTCTTCCAAGTGGGTTAATCTATGGGAGGTGCTTGTCACCTTCGTTCACGACGAGATCGTCGAGCCCAATTTTGACCACCACTACGTGAAAAAGGCCATGCCGTATTTTCTGAGCATTTTCTTCTTTATTCTCTTCTGCAACCTTGGCGGGCTCATTCCCGGAATGTCGACCGCCACCGGTAATCTCGGAGTTACTGCGGGCCTCGCGACTCTCACGTTCGTCGGGATGATAGGCGTCGGAATGATCAAGCAGGGTCCGATCGGCTACTGGACGGGGCTCGTTCCCCGCGGAGTGCCGGCTTTCGTCGTTCCGCTCATGTTCCCGATAGAAATCATAGGGCTTTTCATCAAGCCGTTCGCGCTCACCATTCGTCTTTTCGCCAACATGACTGCGGGCCACGTTGTTATAATAATCTTCCTTTATCTTGTAGTGATGTTTCAGAGCTACTGGGTGGGAATCGGCTCGGTCGCCGGGTCCCTGATGATATATCTTCTGGAACTTCTGGTGGCCTTTATCCAGGCTTATATTTTTGCGACGCTTTCGGCGATGTTTATCGGATCGTCGATGCATGCGCACTGACGCGAGTGGATGCGTCTTTAATTGTGCTCTTAAATTTTATTCAATAAAATTTAATTAAATAAGCAACAACTTATATCACAAACACGAAGGAGGAGTTTATGGAATACTTGGGTCTTTCGTACCTCGGGGCGGGTTTTGGTGCTGGTCTTATCGTGTTCGGCGCTTCTCTTGGTATCGGCAAACTGGCCGCCGGTGCTCTCGAGGGGATGGCGCGTCAGCCTGAGCTTGCCGGCGACCTGAGAACGGCGATGATCATCGCGGCGGCTCTTATCGAAGGTTTCACCTTCTTCGCCCTGGTTGTAACCTTCATGCTGGCGACCAAGAATCCTATGATACAGCCGACTTCCGTCGAGAAGGCCCCGGCAACCGAAGAAGTGCGTAAGTAAAGGGTAAAATAAACTGACAGGTAGTTCATCATGGAAGTCCTGAAAGAAGGTTTGTTAAAAGTCGACCCCGGTCTTCTTCTATGGACGATCATAACCTTTCTGGTGCTTCTGCTTATTCTGTGGAAGGCCGCCTGGAAGCCGATCGTCGAGGCGCTTGACGCGCGCGCGGAAAAGGTGAGAGGCGATATCGAATCTGCGGAAAAGAATCGGCTCGAAACCGAAAGGCTCCTGTCCCAGCACAGGGATATGATGGGCAAGTCGAAGGAAGAGGCCGCTCAGATAATCGCCGAGGGCAGATCCGATGCCGAGGCCCTGAAGAACGGCATCCTCGAGAAAGCCAATGGCGAAGCCAAGGATGTGATCGAGCGGGCCAAGAGAGAGATTTCGATGGCCAAGGACAAGGCTCTTTCCGAGCTTAAATCCGAAGTGGTTGCGTTGTCCACGGAGATAGCGTCCAAGGTCATTGCTAAAAACCTCAATCCAGACGACCAGAAAGCTTTCATCGAAGAAGCTCTGACAAAAATAAGGACAGTTCAGTAATCCTGAACTGTCCTTATTGTACTCGGCGTAACAACTTTGCGAATGTATAGGTGATACAGTGGCTGCTAATGAAGTTGCGAGAGTGTACGCAAGCGCGTTGCTTGACATAGGGCAGGAGCGAAAAATTCTGTCGCAGCTTGAAGAGGAGCTGGGGTTCGTTGCGAAGCTTCTGGACGACGACAGGGACCTCGTATTGTTCTTCAATGCTCCGGGTGTGACCAAGGATTCCAAGAAAAGTTTCGTGGACAGGATATTCAAAGGCCAGCTGTCGGAGATCAGTATAAATTTTCTGAAGATATTGATAGATAATAATCGCCAGTTATCGATAAGGGATATACATCTGGCCCTGATCGAATTTATCGATAAGCTTAACAATCGGCAGAGGGTTCAGGTTGTGGCCAGTTTCGGTCTCGGCGCTGAGGTGACCAAAAAGATCAAGGACGCCCTGGAGAAGAAGTTCAGCAAGGAAATAATCATTGAGGAAGTTGTTGATGAGGCCATCATCGGCGGCATTGTCATAAAGATAGGCGATCTGGTTATAGATGGATCCCTGGCCAAGGATCTCAAAAATATAAAAGAGAAATTATTATCAAGCAAAGTCAGGAGCGAAGCGGCTTATGAAGATTAAAATAGAAGAAATCAAGTCAATCATCAAGAAAGAGATTGAAGGATATAAATCTGAGCTTGATGTCAGCGAGGTCGGCCGGGTAATCCAGGTCGGTGACGGTATCGCGCGTCTTTATGGCCTGGAGAACGCGATGGCCGGGGAAATGCTTGAGTTCCAGACCGGCGCATACGGACTGGTGTTCAACCTCGAAGAGGATTCCATCGGTGCGGTCGTGCTTGGCGATTATCTGACGATCGAGGAAGGCCACACGGTAAAGAGGCTCAATCGAGTGCTTGCCGTGCCGGCGGGCGATGAGTTGCTTGGAAGGGTTATCGACCCTCTCGGTATACCGATGGACAACAAGGGGCCGATTTCCACCAGTAAAATGCGGCCGGTCGAGTTTCTCGCTCCCGGTATTGCCGACCGGCAGCCGGTAAAGGTTCCGCTTCAGACCGGTATCAAGGCGATCGATTCCATGACCCCGATAGGTCGCGGACAGCGCGAGCTGATCATCGGTGACCGTAAAACGGGAAAGACGACCATAGCAATCGACACGATCATCAACCAGAAAGGCAAAAACTGCTATTGCGTATATGTCGCGATCGGCCAGAAGGCCTCCACCGTCGCGGCGGTTGTTGAGACGCTCGAAAAATACGGGGCGATGGATTATACGATCGTCGTGGCCGCGAACGCCTCCGATCCGGCGCCGCTCCAGTATATCGCTCCGTATGCGGGCTGTGCGATGGCCGAATATTTCATGTACGAAAAAGGCAAGGATACGCTCTGCATATACGACGACCTCTCAAAACAGGCAAACGCCTACCGGCAGCTCTCGCTGCTTCTTCGCCGTCCCCCGGGACGCGAGGCCTATCCCGGCGATATTTTCTACTGTCACTCGAGGCTTCTCGAGCGCGCGGCGAAGCTTTCTGACGACCGCGGCGGCGGATCGCTTACGGCTCTTCCGATCATCGAAACCCAGGAAGGTGAGGTGTCGGCCTATATCCCGACAAACGTCATTTCAATCACCGATGGACAGATATATCTTCAGCCCAGCCTTTTCGCCGGTGGAATCCGGCCCGCCGTCGATGTGGGTATTTCAGTTTCCCGTGTGGGCGGAAACGCGCAGATAAAGGCGATGAAAAGGTACGCCGGTTCGCTGCGACTGGATCTCGCGCAGTTCCGCGAGCTCGAGGCGTTCGCTCAGCTCGGAACCGAGCTCGACCAGGCCACGCAGAAACAGCTCGATCGTGGTCAGCGGCTCGTCGAGGTGCTCAAGCAGGGGCAGTACAACCCGATGGCCGTTGCCGAGCAGGTCGGCATCATTTACGCGGCAACACAGGGCTATCTGGACAAAATTCCCGTGGAGAAGGTGCGAGATTTTGAGGCCAGGTTCATAAAATTCCTGAACGAGGCGCACCCGGAGCTTCTGGACGAGATATATTCGACAGGCGAACTCAAGAGTGTCGAGAAGTACGGCAAGGTCTGCGCAGATTTCGCCGAAAGCTATCTGTCCGGCGTGCACGCGGACGTCCGGTAGAATGCGTTAACGATATTTCAGACAAGGGTAACTGACTGTGGCGACACAAAGGGAAATAAGAAAGCGCATCAAATCGGTGGCGAGCACCCGTAAGATCACCAAGACGATGGAAATGGTGTCCACCGCCAAGATGAAAAAGATGCAGACCCGTCTGCAGATGTCGAAGCCCTATTCCGAGAAAATCGACAGGATCATTGCACGTCTGCGCGAGTCCGGTGTGGACGATGTAGCGGATCCCCTCCTCCTGGAGCGGGCCGATCCGAAGAGGATTCTCGTTCTCATGGTTACCGGAAACAGGGGTCTCTGCGGTGGTTACAACACAAATGTCATCGACAACACGCTGAATTTTAAAAACAGGCTCGTGGTCGAGGAAGGGAAGGAAGTGCTGCTGTACGTCCTCGGCAAGAAAGGAAGCAGTTTTCTCAAATTCCTTAAAGAACCCGTATACAAGGTCGTCCAGAACCTTGAGGACAAACTTACTTTCAACGACGCCTCGGTCATCGGGTCGGAGTTGATCAGCCTGTTTCTGAACGGGGAGGTCGACGAGGTATACCTTTCATCGACAAAGGTGGTTTCAACCTCTTCCCAGAAACCGGCGATACAGAGGATACTTCCTGTTACACCGGACCGCACGGAGGTGGAACAGAGCGCTTCGGAATTTCATACGCAGTATATTTTCGAGCCGAGCCCCTATAAGATATTTTCGTCGCTTTTGCCATTGTATATAAAAGTGAAGGTTTACTCGAGCCTGCTGGAGTCCGGTTACTCCGAGCAGTTCGCGCGGCGCGTGGCGATGAAGAACGCAACCGACGCGGCGACCGAGATGGTGCGCGAGCTGACCATCCGATACAACAGGGTGCGCCAGGCAAAGATTACCAACGAGATCGCCGAAATCGTGGGCGGCGCCGCGGCGCTCGAATAGAACGTACGACGCACGCAGGGTCATCATCTTTAATTAAAGGAGTTCATTATGAGTCAGAATGTTGGCAAAGTGGTTCAGGTGATTGGTTCGACTCTGGATGTCGAGTTCCAGGAAGGACATTTGCCGGAAATTTATAATGCCCTTACCATAGACACCGAAGTCATGGGCGAAAAGATGCACCTCGTCTGCGAAGTGCAGCAACACCTCGGCGGTAACAGGGTGCGCGCGGTCGGACTTGCGGCCACCGACGGGATCCGAAGGGGCGACATTGTTATCGATACCGGGGCCCCCATTTCGGTACCGGTCGGCGAAGAAACGCTCGGACGTGTTTTCAACCTGCTGGGTGAGCCGGTTGACAAAAAGGGTCCGATCAAAGTAAAGGAGCGCCGTCCCATCCACCAACCGCCCCCAAAGTTCGACCAGTTGGAGCCGAAGTCGGAGATTTTCGAAACCGGGATCAAGGTTATCGACCTCCTCGAGCCATATATCAAAGGCGGTAAAACCGGTCTATTCGGTGGTGCGGGTGTCGGAAAGACGGTTGTTATCATGGAGCTCATAAACAACGTGGCCCAGCAGCATGGCGGTTATTCGGTTTTCGCGGGCGTGGGCGAAAGGACCCGCGAGGGCAACGACCTCTGGCTCGAGATGCAGGAATCGGGCGTTATAAACAAGGCATGCCTCGTATACGGGCAGATGAACGAGCCCCCCGGGGCGCGTCTCAGGGTTGCGCTTTCGGCGCTGACGATGTGCGAATACTTCCGTGACCTTTCGGGTAGGGATGTTCTCCTTTTCATCGACAATATATTCCGCTTCTCGCAGGCCGGTTCCGAAGTGTCCGCTCTTTTAGGACGTATGCCTTCGGCCGTGGGATATCAGCCGACCCTCGCCACGGAGATGGGCGCACTTCAGGAGCGCATCACATCTACAAAGAACGGTTCTATCACGTCCGTACAGGCCATTTATGTCCCCGCCGATGACCTTACCGACCCGGCACCGGCCACGGCATTTACACACCTTGACGCTCAGACCGTGCTTTCCCGTCAGATCGCTGAAAAGGGGATCTATCCTGCGGTTGATCCGCTCGAGTCCTCCTCGCGCCTGCTCGCCGCCGACCTGATAGGTGAAGAGCATTATGGTGTGGCTATGGAAGTTAAGCGAATACTCCAGCGCTATAAGGACCTTCAGGATATCATCGCGATTCTCGGAATGGACGAGCTCTCCGAGGAGGACAAACTGCTGGTGCAGCGCGCACGAAAAATAGAGCGCTTCCTTTCGCAGCCGTTTTTCGTCGCCGAGCAGTTTACCGGCATGGCCGGAAAATTCGTTAAGCTTGAAGAGACGGTCAAGAGCTTCAAGGCCCTTATAGGGGGCGAATACGACCATCTCCCCGAGCAGGCTTTCTACATGGTCGGCGGTATCGAAGAAGCGGTAGAAAAAGCGAAGAAACTCCAGTCCGGGAAGTAAGCCATGAGCATGAAATTACAGTGCACCATCCTTATGCCCGACAGGATCCTTTACGAGGGCGATGTACATTTCGCCGTCGTTCAGGCGTACGACGGCGAGACCGGTTTCCTGTACAACCACGCTCCCTTCGTATCCGAGTTGGGTACCGGCGAGGTCCGGCTTCGGATCGGCGAGCTGACGGAGTTTTTTATGATTGAGGGCGGGTTCGTTGAAATCAATGACAACAAGCTCGTTATCCTCGCCGAGAATGCCTATACCAAGGCGGACTTGATCAAGGACGAGATTGAAAGGGAGATGGCCGCAGTCCAGGCGAAGGAACCCAAAGACTACAAGGAGGGCCTGCTGGTCAGGTTAGAACTCACCAAGCTGAAGGCCAGGCTGAAAGTGGCATCACGCTGAATAAAACAGCCGAATAAGAGAAAAAGGATGTCAGGAAATGACATCCTTTTTTATTTGAGGCGCATATCCAATTTCTGCAGAAAAAAACTCTCGAAAAAACCGATAGTATAGCTGAGGATGCGATATCCATGCGCGTACGGACGGTTGTAGCTTGACGGCCGCGTATTTGACGAAAGTCGTTGAATTCCTTATGGAATGCTGATAGAAACAATCAGGGGTCTTTCGCGCCCTGCGATTGTTCGAACCGGGAAAGCGGCATGATGCAGAAAAGCAAAGATAATACCAAACACGGGCCTGTTCCCGACGAACTCCATCTCGAAGAGGTCGCGGATATACCTGAAAAGGTAAGTATCGAAAGGAGCATAGAGGGTGATGGTGCGCCGGAAACGGCCGCGTTCCCGGACCACGATTTTGAGGGCGGGGAAGAGCTGGGAGGCATTAAATTGAATGTCACGGAATCCAGGCCCGTGATTGATGATTTTGCAGTCGCTGATAAAAATGGCCCCCGGAGGGCGACCTCAGGAGTTCAGGACATCAGTTCGCTCGCGTCCGAGGTCGATATCCTTACGCGGGTATCGAAGTCGGATGGCAGGCCTGTCGTTGTAAAGAGGGAAGTGACGGCGGCTTCGGCTGATGGTATACGGCTTAAACCAGTGGCTGAATCCCCGAAGAAATCCGTGGTCACCGCGGGGAAGAAGGATATCAGCGAAAGTAATACCAACGAAATAATCATTAATGAAGATGATGATATAGATATAGATTATTACTCTCTCGAAGAGCTTGAGGGGACCTCCTCCGCCGGCATGATGGACATGCCCGAAACGGCTTTCGTTTCGGAAGTTGAAGAGCCGGCACACAAAAAGACGGATGCCGGTGGATTTCCGGAAGTCGCGACCACCGCCGGAGAGGAGGAAGAGCCCTATGCCCGCGTTGAAAAAGATACCCTTACCTTCGAGATTCCTGATGACGTAAGGGGAAAAACTGCGGACGAACTTGAGCTCGGCGATTGGGAGGCGATTGATCTAAACGAGGCCGAAAAAATCGCGAATGAGGATATCCTCTTTCTCCGTGAAGAGGATCTTATCGAAGAGCTGGAAGAATTTGATCTGGTGCCGGTCCCAGCAGAGCCGGTGAAGAAGAAAAAAGCGCCGAAAGCGGGGGCGCCTTCGCCGTCCTCTCCCGATAAAAAGGCGGCGATTGCCGGGAAGGACCCGGAAAAAACAATGGATCATGAAGCGGAGAAGTCTAAGACCAGCGTGGTCGTTCCAGCGATGGATAGCCCTTCCCCGGTGGAAAAGAAACCAGTCGCCGACGCCCCCAAGTTTATCCCCGAGATCGAAGTGGGAGGAATAGTCCTCGAGCCAAAAGTTGAGGAAAAAAAGTACGAGACCGAAAAGCGCGACTGGAAAAAAGTATCGCCGACAGAGTCTGATGTCCTGAAGCCCGGGCCGATTGCCGGGGGGGGGCCGGGTGCCGATGAATCCATCGGCCGTGCCGGCATCGAGGCCACGGTTAAAAAGGATGCCGGAGGCGAAATCCACGCGATCGATATCGACGAAGAGGGCGAGGTCGTCACCGTAAAACTCGATGAATCCGCCCGTTCGGGGGAAATTACCCACCCTCACGTAAAGGACCGCATAAAGGAGTATGCACCGCCTGCGGAGCCATCGCTTCCCGGGCCAGCGCCCCGTATAGCCGCGACCATTACGAGGGAAAGCATCCCGGAAGAACTTTTACGGGCCGAATCTCCCGGGGATGGGGCGGTATTCATCGACGACGAGCTGGTTGATAAAAAGCGGGCCGAGAAAACCTCAATTTTTGAAGTGAGCGACTTTGAGAGAATAACATCGGAAATAGTCGAGATCATTGAAGGGGAGGCCAAACTACTCGTCGAAGCGGACGTGTCCAACGACCGGGACAGGATCGCCAGTGTAATGAAGGGGCAGACGCCGGCGTTTGAGGATCTTCTCATCGACATCGAAGGAGAGTACTCATTTAAAGATGATGAGATTGATGTTATCGATAATGCGTTCGCCGCGGAAGATTACGCCAGGTATATAGGGGCGATAGATGAGTTCTCCGAAAGCGGTGCGGGAAAGTCGATCTCTTCCGCGGTTGAGCTTCTGGGGCTGGACTTCGGAGAGCTTGGCTCAATTGAACAGATCAGCTTTTTAAAGGAATACGAGAAAATCGATATAGACGGAATCCTGGCCGCGGCGAGGGTGGGCATGGACCAGCCCGCGGGGGACCTTGATATCCTTAAAAGATGTGCGTATATTGTTTCGAAGAAGAACAGTATCCTCGAGGAGGAGCGGAAAAGCATCGAGGAGGATGTTACCGCAGGAAGCGCGATTGTACTGGAAGAGTCGGTGGATGAGCTTCGTAGTCGGCTCGATGATATACGGGTCAGGCGCCGCGTATCTCCGAAAGAGGGTATTCAGGATATCAGCGAAAGCGTTATCATCATCGATAATGGCAGGGACATCGAGCGGTTTGTCGAATCGATGCCCGAAGGCAAGAGGGACATTATGCGGAAATTGCTAAAGTACCTCGACGGGCTCTTCGAGAAGCTGCCCGAGGATGTCATTGAAAAATTTGCCAAGTCTGAATACTTCGACCTGTATTCGAAGGTCATGAACGATCTCGGTGTATGACATGGGACTCCTGGAAAAAGCGCTCGAGTATAAGAGGGAAATGAACAGCAAGGGGCGGGACACCCTGATCGATCGAATACAGGGGCCGGCGGAAACCGATTTTTTGCCGGACGAGCCTGTAATGGCAAGGAACGTCGGAAAAGAAACGGCCGCATCACGGCTTGAGACCGATATGTTCGAGCTTAAGGATGAGGACCTGTTTGAGCTTCCCTCGGACGACGGAGAGCATGGTTCAAAGGATGCCTTCCGGCCGGAAGACGAACAGGCGAAACCGGCGATGGATTCATTTGGCGATGAGTTCAGCATTGATGAGGGGCCGGAGAGGGCGGCGCCTCCGGCCGACGGGCCCTGGGCGGGGGCCATCCCCGATCCGCTGGGCCCGGAAGATATCCCTCCTTCCCTTAAAGTCGATGTCGACGGAAGGATTCCACCGTCGGTCACGGAATCGATTCCGCCGGCCGAAAAAAACGCCGCCGGCGTGCAGCCCGTGGAAGCAAAGGGGTACGAAGAGGAGCCCTTCGTAAATTATGGCGAAGATGAAAAAGTTTCAAACGAAGGTGGCGACCCGGTACTTCGCGGGAAGGGCCTGATGGCGGAAATCGAGGAGCGAGTGGACAGGGCGCCGCGCCAGGACAAGCGTTTTCATGATTTTATGGTGTTATACGAGATAGGGAAGGAGATTGTAAAGGCGGAGACCCGTTCGGAACTGTATGACGTTGTTCTCTTCTCCATAATGGGGCAGATCGGCGTTTCGTCCTCGTCTATACTCATACCCGATCCGGCCGACACCAAGCGATGGATCATCGCGGATTCGAGGGGGATTTCAATTAAAAATCCCACCATGCTTTTTGACAGCTCCGCGGGAATTCTGGGGAATATCTTCAAGCGGCGTGAGATTATTGACCTGGATAATTACAAGACCTCAACAGGGTTCGCCGACGAGTATTTCAAATTCGTGTCGATTGATGCGAGGCTTTTATCTCCTCTATCGTATGATCATAAAATTTTTGGAGCCGTTGCGCTGGGCGAAAAAATCACGATCGGAGATTATACTGACGCCGAAAAGGATTTTATCCTTTCAATCAGCGAGATAGCAGCCGTGGCGCTTGGAAGAATAAACGCGATCGAGTCGAACAGGATGGAGGCGAAGCGGTATAGATCGGAAGCGGCGCTGTGGGCAAAGCTCGACGCCCTGCAGTCGGATATGCTCTCCAGGGCGGACCTGAAAGCCGCGGGGGAAGTAACCCGTGCGAAGATGGTGGAGGCCGGCGTCGAAAGCTTCGCAGTATTTCTAAAAAGCGAAAAGGAAAAGGCGTATATTCCCGTTATCGTGGATTCGGGAGATTCGCTGGGGCTTTCAGATACATCCTTCCGTATCGCGATGGATCATCCTCTGGCGGCAAGGATGCGCGAGGAAAAGAGGGCCTTGCGAATGGAGGATGTCTCTCCTTTCGATTCGGTTCAATCGGCTTTTACCGAATCGCAACTGCGCCGGATGAACGTATTCTACGCTGACCCTCACTGTGTCGGGTCCGATCTTAAGGGTTTTACGGCGGTATTCCGTCTTTCTGACCCGGCAGACTCGAAAAACGCGGGAAGGTTTCTTGAGAGGTTCTCGAGGGTTATCATTTCGGGAATCCTGGAAATTAAAGAAGCGGATGCCGCCAGTGGGAGGTTCGTCGACCTTGTGGAGCCGTCTCTGCGGCGGATAAACTCGGCGTTTGAACACGCGAAAACCGTGGGCATACCCATCACCCTTGTTCATTTTTCTATTAAGAACTTAAAGAGATATTACAGCCTTTATGGAGCCACCGAAGTCGGGGAGCTGCTATCGCGCTGTGAACAGGTGATTGCGGCGCGCCTCTCCGATTCCGATTTCGCGGTGCGCCTGGACAGGAACAAGTTCATTCTGGTTTTGCCTGGTAAAAACAAGAAGTTCGCGATTCCCCTTGCGAACAGTGTGCGGAATGAAATCGCCCAGTCGTTTAAAAAGAAAGAAATGCAGCTGCTGCTGGTGTACCTGACCGCCGAGTTCCCCGAGGACGGTGACGATCTTTATACTCTTCTTGACAGTATCGAGTCCGCCTGATCCCATAATTCGAACGGCGCGATTTATCTGAAAAGAACTCCGGGATTGACCGCGGTCCCGCCTTTTCGTACTTCGAAATGCAGATGGGGTCCCGTGGTCCGGCCGGTGTTTCCCGAAAGAGCTATGGGGTTTCGCATGTTGACCGAGTCCCCGTTTTTTACGAGTATCCTGCTTAGATGTCCATAATAGGTGTAATAATCGTGCGCATGCTGCAGAATGACCAGCAGCCCGTAGCCGCCCTGATATCCGGTAAAGACGACTTTTCCATCGCGCGCGGCATGCACCCGTGAGCCGCTGGGGCAGCCAATATCGATTCCCCTGTGGAATTGCATGGTGTCGCCGAATGGGTCTTTACGTGAGCCGAAGCCGGAGGTGGTTGTGCCGATATGCAGCGGATGGGTAAAGCCGGTTCCCAGGAACATCGAGCGTTCAATCCCGGATACCGAGGCGCAGGGAATAAAAATGTAACGGCCCCGGTTGGTCAGCCCGGTGTTGACTTTTTCAATATATTTTTCATCTATCCGGAATGCCGCAGCGGCGTTGGCGGCGGTTTCGCCGTCTTTAAGCCGATAGATTATTCCACGCATATTCGGGATATAGATATCCCTGCCGGTTTCGATCTGCCCGGGTGATGAAAAGGAGTTTACCGTCATGAGCGTGTCGATGTTCTGGGATGTTCGCGCGAGAATTGTCCAGAAAGTGTCGCCCTTCTTCACCCTGTAGCGGTAGAAATTGAGCGGGGGAAGTGACTCCGGATCGCGCCCGCTCTTTACTACGAAGATTGCGAGGCGAATCTCATCGCGCAGCGACTTGATCGTCTCGCCTCCGAAATCCAGTGAATCAATGGTTTTGATACGGGGCGACGCCGTGGCGCCTGCGTACAATCCGATAATGGCCGGAACAAAGACCGCCAGAACCAGCAGTCGTTTTTTTATGGAATATCGAGGCATGAATGTTTGTAATACGCCAAATTTGGATTCATTCTCTTTAATTATCGGCTGAAAAAGGATGGCCCGAAAGAAAAATAAGCAATCGCATAACCGTGGAAAAACCGGATAGTGAGGCTTCCGTTTTTTTCCTCCGGTCCTTAGTCCATTATCATTCGAGCCTCCCGTATATTTCTTCGAACTCTCCCGCGACGTCCCTGAATGCCGACAGAACTTGGGGATCGAAGTGCGCCGGGACCGTGCGGCCATCGCCCTCGAAAATGATACGGCAGGCCGTTTCGTGGTCGAAGGCCGGCTTGTAGACGCGCTTCGCGCGCAGGGCGTCGTACTGGTCGACTATTGCGATGATGCGCCCCGCCATGGGAATGGACTCCCCTTTCAGGCCGCGCGGATAGCCGCTCCCGTCCCATTTCTCGTGATGCATTAGTGCGACCTCGGCCCCAAGAGCAAGCCGTTCATGCCCTCCGATGATGTGCGCTCCCAGGATGGTGTGTTTTTTCATCATGTCGAGTTCTTCATCGGTGAGCTTTCCCGGTTTTTTGAGTGTTTCGGCCGGTATGTGAACCTTTCCCACGTCATGGAGCTGGGCCTGTGTCCGGAGGTCGTCGCAAAAGGCGTCCGCCATGCCGAGCCTCCGGGCGAGCGCGGCCGCGTACTCGCCCATCCGGACTATGTGGTTTCCCGTGTCCTCATCGTTCGCCTCGGCGGCCCGCGCGAGCGCGCCAACGGTATAGGCGAAGGCCGCCTCGTTCTCGTGGATACGCTGGGAGATCTCCCGCATAAACAGGCACTGCGCGGCCAGGTGGTTCACGAGCATGGTGTCGTAGAGGTTAATGTCTTTCTGGTAGTTGCACATGGCCATGCAGAACCGGTCCGATGATTGGATTACCATGTTCCTGGCCACGATGCCGTGCTCGTGGAGCGCCCTGGCGATGAACGGATGGCGACCGTCGTCGTCCGGGACTTTCGAGATTGAAAGGGGCGGACCGTCGCCGCAATGCCCGCTTACGAACGAATCAATGAGCACCGGGCGCGAATGGAGCGCACCGTCTTTCACGGACCGCAGCCTCCAGGACCAGGCGCCTTCGTGGGACCGCATGCCGGTGAGGACCGCCTCGGGAGCGCCGTCATCGCCCGCAAGGCCGCGCACATTGCTCTCGACAATCCGGTCCATCCAGCGGTCAAAATCGAAAATGGCCGGCTGGAAGTCCTTCATGAGACTCAAACTAAGCTCCGTGACCACGGCGATATGGTTATACGATGCCTGGAGATCCTCGTCGAGCTCGCGCATTTTCAACAGCATGCGGACGCGCGCCAGCACCTCCTCGCGGTCGAAGGGCTTGGTGATGAAGTCGTCGGCCCCCGCCTCGATGCCCCGAATGCGGTCTTTCTTCGACGAAAGCGCGGTAATGAGCAGCACCGGGAGGGTGCGGTATAGCTCGTGTTCTTTTATTTTGGCGCATGCCTCGAAACCGTTCATTTCGGGCATCATGACGTCGAGGAGGACCAGGCTGACGCGGGAATCGGCAATGCGCACCAGGGCCTCGATGCCGTTTGCCGCCATGACGACCTCGTAGCCTCGCGGCTCCAGTATCGCTTTGAGCAATTCCCGGTTCTGCGGTTCGTCGTCGACGCAGAGTATTCGTTTTGTCTTTGTCACCGGCTAACCTCCGCCTGTCGTATTAATCGTCTTTGACATTATAGACCTCCCGGCCCCCCCCGAGGGGGGGGGCGAGAAGCCGCTCGATTATCCGGGGCAGTTCCCTTGTATCGAACGGCTTGGAAATGTATTCATCGGCGCCGGACGCCATCACCTTTCGCCGATCGACCGCCATGGCGAAGGAAGTGACCGCCACTATGTTGATGTGCGCGGTGCGCGGATCGTTTTTAATCAGTTCTATCGCTTTAAATCCGTTCATGACGGGCATCTGCATATCCATGAGGATGATGTCGGGAAGGCGCTCGGCGGCGGTCCGCACGCCCTCTTCGCCGTTGACCGCCTCGATTACCTCGTACCCCCGGTGCGTGAGTATGTCGCGCAACAGGGCGCGGTTTGCTTCGTTGTCCTCGACTACGAGCACTGTCCGGGCCATTATTGTACCTCCATATTCATTATAGCTTAATCATCTCATCTTTTCATTCCATTTCTCTTGCGCCGCCCCCTCGGCTGCTGTTGAAATGATTAAACCGCTTCCCTTGCCCTGTTCGCTTCGGGCTCGCACTGTCCCGCCGTGCAGTTCCACGAGGCGCTTCACCAGCCCCACGCCGGCCCCGGAGGTCTTTTTCGCATAGGGGGAATCGAGCCGGCCCACCGACGCGAAGAGCCCTGGCGGGCACTCCGCGCGAATGCCGGGCACCGTGTCACTCACTTCCATCTCGAGGCGCCCGCCCCCTCAAGCGGCCACGACGCGCGAGGGAGCCTCGACCGCGCTCGCGAGCAGTATCCCCTTTATCGCGGCCTTTTGCTGAAACTCCAAGACCGCCGGCACGATCAGGTCCTTTACGCTCACGCTCGTGCGGTCTGATACGGCGTGCGCGGAACTTTTATCTTTGGGCAAGATGATAGTTAAGAAGCAAGTATGGTATTTTTAACCCCCCTCCGGGGGCCGCACCGGTATTGTCACGTAAAACCGGCTTCCCTTCCCCGGTTCGCTCGCTGCCCACGCGCGCCCTCCGTGCATTTCAGTGTACATCTTCACCAGGGCGAGCCCCAGTCCGGTGCCCTCGTATTTTTTTTCGTACGCTCCCTGGATCTGGGTGAAGCGCGTGAAAAGTATTTTCATATGCTCCGGGGTGATTCCTATACCCGTGTCCGCGATGCTGATTTCAATAAAGTCTCCGGTACGCTTACATGCGACGCGGATATCCCCCCCGTCAGGGGTGAACTTGACGGCGTTCGAGAGGAGATTGTAAAGTATCTGCTTGAGTTTGCGCTCGTCGGCCATTATGTTAATATCCGCCTCGGGCGCGACCCCGACAGTGAGGGAGATCGCGCGCTTGATCGCCTTTCCTTTTACCATCGAAAGAGAGCCTTCAAGCAGGGCGCGCACTTCGACGTCCCCGTATTCCATTTCCATCTTTCCGGATTCGACCTTGGATAGGTCGAGAATGTCGTTGATGAGGGAAAGCAGATGCCGTGATGATTTTTCCACATAGCCCAGATGCTCCCGTTGTTTATCATTGAGGCCGCCGAACATCTCGTCCTGGAGCACCTCGGCGAAACCGAGGATGGAATTCAGCGGCGTGCGCAGTTCGTGGCTCATGTTCGAGAGGAAGTCGGACTTGGCCCTGCTGGTCTGCTCGGCCGTCATTCTGGCGAGCCTGTCCTCCTCGGCCTGTTTGCGTTCGGTGATGTCGATGCCATAAACCGCGAGTTTTACGACTTTCCCCTGGTTATCGCAAATGGGATGGATATGGTTGTCGATGAACCTGCCGAATCTCTCGTCCTCGAACCTGAGCGGATTTCCCGAGCGGATAACCTCGGCGATACGAATCCTCCTTACGTCGGACACATCTTCAGGAAAAAAATGATATACGCATGCCCCGACCGCCTCGTTGGGGTTTATGCCGACGCGGCGGGCAAAGGTTTCATTCAGATCGAGGAGTATCCCGTCGGTATCGATTAAAAATATCGATTCGGGATTTGAATTCATGAGTAATCGAACCGTATCTGTCATTTCTTCGGCAATCGCCTGCGCCTTTCTCCGCATCCGCTCCTGCGACCTGATTAGAAAGAACAGTAGAAAGCTGATACTAAGCCCGATAAAAAATATTACTTCGGTAATATATCGATCATGCGCGACGTCAAAGGCGCGCAAAGATGAACAATGGATGGTCCACTTTTGCCCGTAGATGTCCAGAATAATATTTCTTGAATATCGGGGATGCCGGCCATTGTGCTGAATATTGCTGTTTGCGCTGCTGTCATATATCAGGGCGTTCGCGGATGTCAGAGTCCCGTCATAAATATGCAGTTTAACATAATCATAATGCGATTCGCCCATGATCCCGAGCATGAAGTCTTTCACTCTGAACTGACTGAAAACATACCCGAGCAGGGCAGCCCTTCTTTCCTGTATTGTAGCGGTTGGCTTGCCTTTTTTATAAACAGGAACATACATAAGAAATCCGGATTGAATATCTTTCTCTGTTTCCTGTACGAGTTTGACCGCGCCCGTCAAGGTGGTGCGGCCGCTATCCCGGGCGTCCTCCATTGCGGCGCGGCGCACGGGTTCGCTGAACATATCGAATCCGAAGGCGCTTCGGTTGCGGGCGTCAAAGGGCTCGATGTAAATAATCGAGGTGTATACCTCGCGCGCGCCTTCAGGGCGCACAGTATAGTCGTGAAATCCCTCCGCCCTGATTTGCGCGATATGGGATTGCAGTTCGAACGGCCGTATGAGCTTCGCAAACCCGAACCCCCGTATACCGGGAAAGATTTCCGTGATCCTGACGTTTTTGGTGTAGTCGTGCCACTGTTGACGGGTGACCTCCGCGCTCGCGGCGAACAGGGCGCCGCCGCCGCGAAGTATTGTCCTGTACGCGTGCATTCTGTTTTCGATATTATGTGCGATCTCATTAGCCAGCATGGCGAACCTTGCTTCGGTCTTGGCGTGCATATAATTTGAGGAATAATGCCCGAGCATGGCCGTACACGGGAGGCCTATCATCAGCACGAAATAGGGAAAAAGTTTTCTATTGAAGCGCGGCGTGTTTTTAGTCAGGGCAAAGGTCACCACGGCGCCCGCCGCGCGGGAGATGCCCGCGATGAATTCTTTAACAAACGCGCCGATTGACTTCATTTTCTTTATACCATGCTCGCCGTTG
>DATIKU010000022.1 GCA_035477215.1 Spirochaetota bacterium
AGCTCGAAAAGCTCCTCTCTGCACGACACCGTCACAAGCAGCGTCATGCAGAGCGGCAAAGCCATTGATCTAAATGATTTCATTACCAGTCTCTATTACTCTCATTATGTTTTTGCAGCTTCACTCCACCGGCGGCCGTTCCGGCCTGAGGCTCCGCTTAAGATCGGGCCCCTTGATAATATAGGTCACCACGGCGTAGCCGTCACCGGTATCGTACCGGTCGGCCGTTCCCTGCCGCACCACGTCCACCGAATCGGTAAATATGTCCCTGGCGATCATCTGCGCGTTTATCAGCGCCGCCTCCTTGGCGGTCTCCATGGCCTGGACTCCCTCAAGCCCCTCGCGCGGATAGCCCTTGCAGACGATCACATAGCTTGTATCGTCAATAAAATAATTTTTAATGAGAATGCTTCCCGGGCCGTTCGCTTTTCGCGGACCGCAGCCCGAAAACATGGCCAGTACGGTAAGGACGACAAGCGTTTTCTTCAATATTCATCCTCCATGGATGGCGCGGATATGCATGATCGGTGACATTCATCATCCCCGGACTATTCCCGGGGGTCGGGAAAAGCCGCCACGCCGGTTACCTCCTCGGTCGAATACAAACGAATCACTGGAAATATATCGAAGGCATGGTGAAAAGAAAAGCCTTTTTCGCGGCTTACAGCAGGTAGAGCTCGCTGTCTGAAAGGATGGTGAATCCCGCCTCCGAGAGCAGCTTTTCGGTCCTTCTCACATCCTGCACCTGGAAGACGAAGATGGCGTCCTTTTTGCGCTCGATGATGAAGCCATATGCGTCTTCCACGTTTACATCGTTTTTAGTGAGAATCGACGCAACCTCGTAGAGGCCGCCCGGCTTGTCCTTCACCCGTATCGCCACGATATCGCGGAGTGTCGCGGCGATCCCGTCCTCCTTGAGCGCGTCCACAGCCTCCTGGGGCCGGTCTACAAGGAGCTTCACGATACCGTAGTCCCCCGAGTCGGAGATGGTGATCGCCCGAATGTCAATGACCTTCTTTAACAGAACGCCGGTGATCCGCTCGATCTTACCCGGCCTGTTCTCCGCAAAAACCGATACCTGGTGCGGCATATGGATTCCTCCTTTAGAGAGACCTGTTGTCGAATACCCGTTTGGCCTTACCCTGGCTCGGCGGCAGCGAGCCCGGCTCCAGAAGTTCGATCTTCGGATTGATGGTGATGATGGCGCGCAGGGCCTCGCCCATCTTCTTTTTCAGCCGCTCGAGCTGCCTTATGTCGCCATGGAACATCTTCGAGTAGAGCTCGACCCTGATGTGCATCCTGTCCAGGTTGTTCTCCCGCTCGAGCACGATCTGATAATTGTTCCCCACCTCGGGAATGTTCATGAGAACGGTTTCAATCTGCGACGGGAACACGTTCACGCCGCTGACGATCATCATGTCGTCGGTCCTCCCCTTTATCCGTCCGATGCGGCGGTGCGTCCTGCCGCACGGGCAGGGCTCCGGAATGAACCTGGTGAGGTCGCGCGTGCGGTAGCGGAAGACGGGCATCGCCTCGCGGTTTAGATGCGTGAGCACCAGCTCGCCTTCATCGCCGTCGGGCAGGTTTTCGCCGGTATCCGGATCGATGATCTCGGCGAAGTAATAATCCTCCCACAGGTGCATGCCGTTTTTATGCACGCACTCGAACGCCACGCCGGGGCCGTTCATCTCCGACATGCCGTAGCTGTTGTAGGCGTTTACACCGAACTGCTCCTGTATCTTGTCTCGCGTCCCCTCCGAATAGGGCTCGGCGCCGAGGTATGCCTTCTTTACGCCGAGGTCCGGGGGATTGACGCCGTGGGCGCGTATTTCCTCCACCAGGTGCAGCGCGTAGCTCGGCGTGATGTGTATCACCGTGCTCCCGAAGTCCTGGATGAACTGGATCTGTTTAAGGGTGTTCCCGGTCGACATCGGTATCACCAAGCACCCCAGCTTTTCGGCGCCGTAGTGAAGGCCGAGCCCCCCGGTAAAGAGGCCGTAGCCCATCATGTTCTGAAAGACATCGTCGGGGGTTGTGCCGGTGGCGACCATTCCGCGGGCAACCTGGTTCGCCCATTCATCGACATCTTTCATGGTGTAGAAGATGACCGTGGGTTTCCCCGTGGTGCCGGACGAGGCGTGCATGCGCACGATCGAGCGTTTGGGAACGGCGATCATGCCGTCGGGGTAGCTTACGCGCAAATCGTTCTTGGTGGTGAAAGGGATGTCTTTCAGATGGTCGAGCGTGGTGATCTTCGCCGGGTCTATGCCGTGCTCCGCGAAAGCCTTTTTATAAAACGGGGTCGCCGCACCCGCCTCGAGCGCTTTTTTCAGACGCTCCAGTTGTATTTTCAGCAGTCCAGTGCGGTCGATGGTTTCGATTTCCTGGTTCCAGTACATTGTTCGTTCCCGTGTGGCATTAGATATCTTCACCGGCGCGATAAACAGCGACACGCAGGTCCCTCCTGCGGTCGTTCGCGCCGGTCACCCCGAAAGGTGGCCCGTCCTTCCCGGCCTGTCAATGAAAAATTGGGATGGAATGATGTGATTGAACAGAAAAAAGAAAATGCTCAGTGCATGGTTTCACGATCATCCGGATAATAATGACGCCGCGCCCAGTCGAGCCTCCGCCGCTCGCCCTTGGAGAGCGAGCCCATTCCGCCGCGCGCGATCTTCTCGAGCAGGGTACCGATGATCAGCTTGGCCTCGATGCGCTCGTTGATCTCCTTCTGCTTCTTCCGGAGGCGGCGCTTTTTCATTAAAGTCGCCCACAGGGTAGCCCCGGAGGAGCCGGTTACGCGCCGTCCTGATACTGTCCTCGACCGAATCAGGATGAAGACCAGTCCCGATACCAGTCCGCCCAGGTGTCCGATATGGCTTATGTTGCCCCCCATTCCCTTCGCGCTGGAGAGGGTCCCGAAGAACTCGACGACGCCGAAAAAGAGCACCAGGTACTTCATCTTTACCGGGATGAGAAAATAGAGCAACACTTCCCGGTTGGGCCAAGTGAGCCCGTAGGCGAGCAGGATGCCATAGATCGCCCCCGATGCCCCGATCGTCGTGGGGGCATAGGGCGCAAACGGGTTGACCCCGTATTTGACGACTACGAAGTAGTTCATGGCCGCGATAAACAATCCCGCGCAGATACCACAGAAGAGATAATAGCGCAGAAAGAGCCTGCTCCCCCACAGCGTTTCGATGTCGCCGGCGAACATCCAGAGCCCAAGGAGGTTGAAAAGGATATGGAGCCAGCCTCCATGCAGGAACATGTAGGTCGCGGTCTGCCAGAACCGGAAATCGTGCACAAGTCCCTGGTGGTTGAGACCGAAAAGGTGCTCGAGCATGCCCGGCGCGAGCATGCCCGCGAACTGCTGGAAGAGAAACACCCCGGCGTTGATAATCAGGAGGCTTTTAACCACCGGGGTTATCGGCCCGCCGATACGAACGTTCATTGTCTGCCGCATTTCAGGAAACCCGCCGCATTATCAGCTGAATTCCTTTCTAATACGGCTGAACTCACCCTCATTATCAAGAAATATTTTAAAAAGCAGCGGGTCGAATCGCGAAGATTCCTCTTTCATGATCCTGACGCTCTTGTCGTGGGAGAAAGCCTCCTTGTAGGGGCGCTTCGAGGTGAGTGCGTCATAGATATCGGAAATCGTGACGATCCGCGCCGACAGCGGTATCTCCGGCCCCTTCCGCCCGGTGGGATACCCGCCGCCGTCATAGCGCTCGTGGTGGTAAAGGGTCACCTCCATGGCCATGTTGAGAAAGGAGTTCTTCCCCAGGTCGCGCGAGGCCTCTTTCAGCGCCGTATAGCCGATTGTGGCATGGGTTTTGATTATCTCGTATTCCACGAGCAAGAGCGGCCCTGGCTTCAGAAGAATGTCGTCCGGGATGCCGACCTTGCCTATATCGTGGAGAATGGACGAATCGTACAGGTCGCGCAGATACTGGTTGGTGATTTCAAGCTCATTGCCGGAGTATTTCAAAATCTGCGCGATGAGTACGCTGAAGTTTCGTATGCGCTCCAGGTGCTCGCCGGTCTCCGGGTCGCGCACCTCGGCGAGCCTGCTGAGCGCGAAAATAGTCGTCTTCTGGGTTTTCAATATTTCGTGGGTGCGCACCTTCACCAGGTGCTCGAGGTTTTTCGTGTGAAGCTCGAGCTGGTCGAGGAGCTCGCCCCGCTGGATGCTGAACGAAATCTGCCCCGATATGGATCTGATGAAGAAGATGTGCTCGCTGTTGAAGGCGTTCGCGCGTTCCGAATTGAACACGAGGAATCCCCTGGTGACGTTGTTGATTATGATCGGTACAATCATCGACGAGCGGACACCTTCCTCCAGGAGGAGTTTGGTGCGCCTCGATTCCGGATGCAGGCGGAGGTATTCACCGAGGTCGCTGATGAGCAATACTTCTTTCCGCCTTGCAACGTCTTCAAGGGATGAATCGCTCAGGGGAAAGCTTATCGTGCCCGATGGTCTCGCCCCGCTGTCCGATTCAACCAGCTTGGCGACCACCTCGCGCGTCTCCTCGTCGATCATCAGGAGCGAGAGACGGTCAAAGGGGATGATCTTCCGCAGCGATGCGTCCAGCATCATGAAGATTTCCTCGGTCTTTTTCCCCCGGTTGAGCATGGTGATGATGTCGTTTATCTGCCGCAGCTGCTCTACATAGCGGTTTTTTTCGTCGTTGAGCCGCTTGCGGTCGAGCGCCCGTTCGATCGCGTGGTAGAGCATCGCGAAATCCATTATCGGCTTGGTGAGGAAATCGTAGGCGCCGGTCTTGAGCGCGAGGATGATGTCGTCGTTGGTGCCGAAGCCCGTCAGCACGATTTTCGGGATGTCCGGAAACTTCTCGGACATCATCGTCAGAAGCTCCCTGCCGTCAAGGTTCGGCATCTTTAGGTCGGTGAGCACCAGATCGCAGGGCTCGGACTCGAGCTTGGCGATCGCCACCTTGCCGTCCTCGGCCGTGTCGATCGTATACCCCATCTTGACGAGGTAGCGCGAGAGCACCTTGCGAACCAGGTGCTCGTCGTCGACGATAAGGATGCTCCCCTGACGGTTGCCCGCGTGCCGCTGGTCTGTCGATGTCGCTGGAACGTCTTCCATTATCGATTTCCCGCCGCCCGAAGGCGGCATCAGTATTGTACCATTATCATGGGAAAATATCCATATTTTCCCTGAGGCGCGAGATCAGCCGTTCTCCAAGCAAAAGGCCCCTGTCGATGAAGTCAGGCCCGTAGCGCTTTCCTGTAACCGTACGAAAAGTGCCACGGATTTTTCTGATGCCCAGAACGCCCTGATCATAGTGCTCGAAAACCAGTAGCGGATCGATGCGCATGGCCTCGGCCATGTCCCAGACGGTATCGGTGAAGTTGTCCGGACCCCATCGGAATTTGTCGGCGTCGTAGAGGGCCCCGGAAACGAGCTCCGCGCCGGCGTCGGCCGCCGTTTCTTTTTCCCTGAAAGCCTCGTGATTGCGGATGGCAAAAACGATTATCTCACAATCGTCGGGATCCAGGCGACCTCGCAGGCGTATCCCGGCATGAATCGCGCCCGCCTCCGCATGGCGTTTCTCTCCCCGCCTGATATCATGGAGGTACCCGGCGATGAGGGCGTTCTCCGCGAGCCTGTCGCATTCCGGCCCGGGCCGCATTTCGCATCGAACGATAGCACCCGCCTCGATAGCGACCCGGTGCGCGTGGTCGAAACCGTGCCCCATCGCACCGCCGTTCTCCCTTATGGCCGACCGCGCGAACGCCACCCGCTCCGAAGAGTCCGCCAGCCGCTCGGCATACGCCATCTCGGCGGCCCGCTCCACGTAGAAGACCGGCCGCTCTGTCGAGAGGGCGATCTGACGCGCGGTTTCCCGGAAAAACCGTATCCGTTCCCTGTTCATATCCGCCCTGGTGCAGTGTACGCGTCCACCGACGGAGAGCAAACAAATTTCAAGACCCGGGACCGATCGTTCCGGACCATCAAAGAACGATGTCTTTTTTACCGACCACCTTGTTGAGCGGATACTCGATGATACCGTCCGCCCCCGCCTCGATCAGGCGCGGTATGAGCTCCCGCACCACGTCCTCGCCGATGACCGACTCCACGGAAAGCCACTCGACCTTGTAGAGTTCGGCGACCGTCGGCGCGGTAATGCTTGGAATGAGCCTCACGACCGAGTCAATGTTGCCCTTGGGGACGTTCATCTTGATCCCCACCAGGTTCTCCGCGTTAAGCGCGCCGCGCAGGAGCATGGCGATATGGTTTACCTTGTCCCTCTTCCACGGATCGGTCATGACCTTCCTGTTCGCGATGAGCTTGGTGTTCGTCTCGAGGAGCGTGTGGATGATCTTTAGTCCGTGCGCCCGAATGGTGCTTCCCGTCTCCGTCACCTCGACGATCGCGTCCACAAGCCCCTCCACCACCTTGGCCTCGGTGGCGCCCCACGAAAACTCGACCTTGACCGGGACCTTACGCTCCGCGAAATAACCCTTCGTGAACTCCACGAGCTCGGTCGAAATCGTCTTCCCGGCGCAGTCCTCGATCGTTTTAATGGACGAATTTTCCGGGACCGCGAGCACCCATTTAGCTTTTCGCGTGCTCACCTTGGAGTAGATGAAGTCCGAGATCACCTCGACATCGGCCCTGTTCTCCAGTATCCAGTCCAGACCGGTCAGACCCACATCCAGCACGCCGCTCTCGACGTAGCGCGCCATCTCCTGCGCGCGGATGAGGGCGCAGTGGATTTCCGTGTCATCGATTGAGGGAAAATAATTTCGCGACGAGACCGATATCCTCCAGCCGGCCTTCTGGAACAGCTCTATGGTCGCGTTCTCAAGGCTGCCCTTGGGTATGCCGAGCTTCAGTATATTATCGCTCATTTCCTGTCTCCGTACACTTTATCTGGGTCGAAAACCTTCACGCAGTCCTCGATCAGGGAATCACACCTTACAACCCGGTAAAAACAACTCCTGAATCCGGTATGACACGCGGCCTCCCCGATCTGGTCGATTTTAAAAAGCACGCAGTCGTTGTCGCAGTCCACACGGACCTCCTTCACCTCCTGCACGTTGCCGGAGGACTCGCCCTTCTTCCACAGCTTGTTCCGCGAACGGCTCCAGTAATGAACGATGCCTGTCGAAAGCGTGAGTTCCCACGACTCCCGATTGATAAAGGCCATCATGAGGACCTCGCCGGTTTTATAGTCCTGCGCGATGGCGGGAATGAGCCCACCGCTCTTCTCAAAATTCAGTTCAATCATTACGCTCATCCCTGGAAAATAAACTCTCCGGCCTCCCTCGGCCGGAACACGCCATGAATAGCGGAAGCAGACGCGCTGACAAGAATATTTTATCGTGGGAGACGTTTCTCCTCAAGATAAATTATCTTTGCGCACCCGCCGAATGCGAAAACGGCGTTTTCTACACGCCGCTGGTTTTTCCTGGCGTGTGGAAATGAGTCACAATCACAGAAAGCGCCGTGCCGGGGAGGATGCGCCCGAAGACGAGTCCGGCGCTCATTCGCGGCGACATGCAGAGGCCGTTAATCAGGAGCAGGTTGACGGGATTGTCGATGAAAAGACCGATGAGGCCGTCGATGTCCCCCCGCGCCATCAGCGGGACATGGAATCCCTTTTTCTTTTCTTCATGGAACACCTCATGCGGCAAACGGTTTAATTTCACGCCGGCGGGCTGAGCGTTTTCCACAGCACATCAAAAAAAACCGGAATACGATCGACCAGCTTCGTCATCATGCCGTTGAAATACCACAGGTGGATCTGCCGGTAGCAGTGCATATAGTACTGGTCGAGGATCTGCGAGGTGCGTATCGACGGGTCGATTTCCCCCCGCTCCCGCGCCCGTTTCACCACCTCGGCCAATATCGCCGACGCGTCCTCGCGCCTGTACGAGCGCTCCTTCATCCAGGCGCGCATGGGCACGGTAATGAACGCGGTGACGGCCACCCCGGGATTACGGTCATAGTAATCCATGGTCACCCAGAAGATTTTTCTTAAAATCTCCCGCATGCTCTCTATTCCCTTTATGTGTTCGCGCACCAGCACGCCGATCTCGCCGATCTTTTCGTCGAGGATGGTAAATAGAAGGTCTTCCTTGGATGGAAAATAGCGATAAATGGTGCTGGGGCTGATGCCGGATTTTTTATAGATTTCACGGATGTTCACCTGGTGGAAGTCATTGTCGGCGAAAAGCCCGAGCACTACCGGGTAGAGCCGCTGTTTGAGCTTCTCGGGGAATACAGCTTCGACCGCCGCGGGCCGGTGCGACGACGCCTTTTTTTTTACCGGTTTTTTCATGAGGCGAATTATCCGCATCCCCGCCGAAAGACTCAACCTTCTTTTCGGCCCGTGCGAACTTTTTCGCATGTTTCAACCGGCGACACGCGCATAGCCGTTCGAGAGCACGCGACCGCCGTCGCCATGCACCTCGAAGAAGAGGTCGACGCCGCCACCGCGATCGCGCCTGGCCGTCAGCCGTACACGGATATCCCCCGGCGGGACCACCATGCCGGTGAACCGGCATGAGAGCTCCTTTATTGTTCGGGAATCGCCGCCCGCCTCCCGGTCGGCCAGCTCGCGCGCCGCGTAGGCGAGCGTCGCCGTGCCCTGAAGGATTATATCCGGCAGGCCCACCATCCGCGCGAAGGCCACCGAGGTATGGATGGGGAAACGGATGTTCGTGCAGCCGTCATAGACGAATGGGCGCATGCGGTCTATTCGTATCACGCGCTCCCAGCGCGCCGGCGCATCGTCCCCGGGCGACGGCACAAGCGGAATATCCTTCCCCCCGCGGCCCTCACCCACGCACTCCACGCCGCGCATCATCGCCCCTATGTGCTCGGTAAAAACCGGCTGACCGTCGCGGTCCAGCGCGTCGAAACGGATCACGGTGACCGTGCCGGCGCGGTGCGGCAGGATGGCCGCGACCCGTCCCTTAATGGTCAGCTCGTCACCCGGACGCACCGGGCGGTGAAAGGCGAGGTGCTCGGTATAGTGCACCTGCGTTTTGATGATGTCCGTGGGAAAAGATTCGTCCTCGATGAATTCCCATATCCGCTCCGAAATCGGCCACGTAAGGGCCACGGCGAACATGGGCGGCGCAATGACGGCCTTGCCGCCCTCATCGTCGAAATACAGCGGGTTTTCATCGTCGATCGCCGCCGCGTAATTCATCGTGGCGCGCCAGTCCACGGTGGCCCTGTATTCCTTCAGCGGGGTCCCCACAAACGACGAATCGAGCTTCATGTATCCTTCCTCATGTCTTCATGGCGCCGTGCGCTCGGGCGCGGGGCGCCATGAAGCGCATACCGCTTATTTTTTCAGCATCTCGTTGATCTCGTCCCGAAGCGCCAGCTTGTTCACCTTGCCGTTGGCCAGAAGCGGCAATAGCGGACGGATGAAGTACTTCTTGGGCAGCTTGTAATTCGCCAGCTTTGGCTTGCAGTAAACCAACAGCTCCTCCTCGGTGACATTCTTGCCCGGCGTCGGCATCACGAAGGCCCAACCCACTTCCTGGTAAAGCTCGTCGGGAACACCCATCACCGCCGCAAAGAGGACCGCGTCCTGCGACTCGATCACCTCTTCCACCTCGCGCGGGTAGACGTTTTCCCCGCCGGTCTTGAACATCTCCGATTTCCTTCCGGTTATATGGATGTACCCCTGCTTGTCCTTGAACGCGAGGTCGCTCGTGTAATACCAGCCTTCTTTATCCAGCACCTCTGCGGTCGCCGCCGGGTTGTTGAAGTACTCCTTGAACATAAAGGCCCCGCGCACCGCGATCTCGCCGATCTCGCCGTCGGGAAGCTCCCTGCGCTCGTTGTCTACAATCTTCAGTTCAAACGGCGGCGCAATCTTGCCGGCCGTGGACAGAAGAACATCGTCGTTGTCGCCCTTCTCCGTGTAGGTCACGAAACCGCAGACCTCGGTGCTTCCGTAACCGGTAATGAGGCTCGCGCCCGTTTTTTTACATATCGCCGAGAGCGCCTCGATCATCGCCTTCGGCGCCGCCGATCCAGCCCACGCGAAGAGCTCGATATTGGACCAGTCCACGTCCTTGAATCCTGGCTGCATCATCTGAAGCAGGAACATCACCGGCACCTGGCCGAGGACGTTAAGCTTTTCCTTTTCCAGCATCGCAAGAGACGCCACCGGATCGAATCGGTCCATGCAGACGATGCAACCGCCGACCATGATGGCGGCGAAACCGATCTCGACGTCGGCGGCGACATGGTTGATGGGAAAATGCAGAAGGGCCCTTCCGCCCTGGCGGAAATAGAATTTTTTGATTTCAACCTTGATGTTCTCGATGATGCTGTAATGCGTGTGCACCACGCCCTTGGGCTTCCCTGTCGATCCGGAAGTGTACATGAGCAGGGCGCTGTCGTGCTCTTCGACGGCGGCGGAGCGTTTCTCGAGCTCCGCGTCAAGGTCTTTCCGGGGCTTTTCGACGTACCCGGCATAAGATTCCGATCCCTCCACGGGTTCTCCGATTACCAGCAGTTTTTTGATTGATGGGCATTCATTCGCAAGAGCGCGGATTGTTTCCGAGAGATCGTTCCCCATGAAATCGCGCACCGCCACCAGTACGGTCGGTTTCGAATCGTTCACCTGGTAGCGCAGCTCGTCCAGCGTGAACTTGGGATTGAGCCCCAGCCACATGGCCCCGATTTTGCTGGCGGCCATATAGGTTACCAGAAATTCCGTGCGCGCCATGGCGAGCAGGGCCACGCGGTCGCCCTTTTTCACACCCGCCTCGATGAATGCCTTCGCGGCGAGGTCCATGTTTTTCTTGAAATCGCTCCAGGAAAGCCGCGTCTCCTCGAAAACCAGTGCCTCGGCGCCCGGCGTTTCGGCGGCCCATTTTTCGACGTAATGCCAGGTCAGATTCAGCTTCTTCCAGTTCATGCGATCCTCCTTGTCTGTTGAATGTGTATCGCGCCGGACCGGCTATGGGGGAGCTCGTGGAAGGCGCCATTCCGGCTGTTACACCATGAACATCCCGGTCTTCAACCAGTACATCCATTCCACTCCCCGAGCGAACGGGGGAACGCGATAACGGAGCAAACCGGATTTATTCACGGCACGAAAACCATATATGACAATATCGACGACATGTCAACAAGAAAACAATGTTACGAAAATTCTCAATAATTGTAACAATGTTACGAAACACCGCGGGGACCGGTCCGCAAAATACCGGCGAGGAACAAGCCTGATTGCTGGAATATACGATTAGCAGATGATTCGTTCGTGGATAAATACGGGGCTTTACAATCGTACCACCCGCCCTTCCACCCTCGCCCGGTCCGCGGCGAAGGCCATGAGATGGCTCTGGAGCGATTCGCGCGCCGAGGTGAGGCTGCTTCCGCCGGCGAGGACCGATACATAATTATCCATAATCCCTTCGTCGCCCTCGGAATGCCCCAGAAGGTCCGTTCTGACCGGGTAGCGCTTCACACGAGAATAACCGTGAAGGGCGACCTCGAGATCTCCGCCCGCACCGAAGCGCGCGCGCAGAGTGCCCGCGCTTCCGTCGATACGGAGCGTGCGCCCCTCAATCGCCGAGAATCCGTGCATTCGTAAAACCGCGGTGGCTCCGTTTTCGAATCCGATCACCGTTTCCTGGTGGTCCACCTGGTCGTTGTCGCACCGGTACACGCAGCGCCCGTACGGTCCCTCGCGGAGCGCCCGCATCACGCCCGTCCCCGAGAGGTCGTCGGTTATGGTCGATGTCGGCCACTCCCTCCACCGCGCATAGGCGCGCAGGCCGGGGATGAAACGCGAAAGCCCCGGCGCGCCGAGCAGAATCTTGGCCGCCAGCGAGAGCGCACCCGCATTCATCATCGCGAGCGCTTTTTTGAGCGGTACGCCGTACAGGTAGGTCGCGACCGCCTCGTAGGGGCAGGCCGGTGCCGCCGGACAACCGTCCGTGCAGCGCCCGGGCGCACCCGGGGGGGCGCTTGCGGCGGTGAAATGATCCAGTCCGCCGGCCGAAGCGATCGATCGCGGCGGGCTGCCGGCGAACCAGTACAGCAGATCGAGATCGTGCGAGCACTTTGCCAGGATCATGGGGGAGGATTCGTCGTTGCGGCGCCAGTTGCCGCGCACGTATGAATGGGCCATGTGGTAATATGCCACGTTCTCGGCGTGATACATTGTATGGACGCGCCCGATCGTCCCCGAGTCGAGGATGTCCTTCACAGCGCGAAAGAGGGCCGTGTAGCGCAGCACGTGGCATACGCAGAGACCGCGTCCCGACGCCTCCGCCGCGCCGACAATGGCCAGGCACTCTTCCTCCGTAAGCGCCATGGGTTTTTCGAGGAGCACGTGATAGCCGCGGGCGAGGGCGCCTACCGCGGGTGCGGTATGCATGGCGTCCTGGGTCGCTATGATCGCGCCGTCGGCCATGAGCGGCCGGTCCAGAAGTTCCTCCCACGACACAAACACGTTCGAATCCGGTATTCCGTGAAGCCGGGCCGCGCGGCGCCTGCGTTCCGTAACCGGTTCGGCAAGCGCCACAATGCGCAACCTGTCCGGATGGCGAAGCGCGTACGCCGCGTAGATCACGCCACGGTCGCCCGATCCTATGAGGATGGCCGTTGCCGGTTTCATCCCGGGCTACTTCGCCTCGGCCGATCGCCGGATCGCGCGCGCCGAGGCATAGAACTCGGGAAGCGACATGCGCTTTATAAAGACGAAGCCCCGCGTGGCGCGAAGCAGGGGGCTCGGATGCTCGTGGAAGCAACTCCTTCCCAGGCAGGTCTTGAGCACGCGGTACTGCTCCACCTGGATGCGCTGGGCGAGCTGCGCAAAGGTGCCCTCGTGCTCGTGACTGGGAAACGACGCATCAGCCTGGGAGACGAAGGCGTTCTCGAAGGCGCTCTTTAGTACGGCAAACATGTTGAGCGAGACCGGAACGAAGACGTCGGCCTCCGACGGGTGAAAGCGATACCAGACATTTCTATAACCGATTACCTCGATATTGCTCCGGCCGCTCTCCTTTTCGTAAAGCCGGAGCGCCGCGGCGACCGCCTGCAGCACCTTGTAGTGCGTATCGGGGCCGCTCGCCTCCGGATCGAAGGCCACGGTCACCACGTCCGGCCGTACCTCCTGTAAAACCCGGAGCACCGGAAGCGCGTCCCGTTCCTCGAGCGGCTCCTCGGAAAAGAGCTCGCCCTGGTAAAAGCCGAGTCGCAGGTGACGGATCGACCCGCTGTCGAAGCCGAAATAGCCCCACTTGCAGTCCGATTCCCACTCCCTGATCATGCCCTTGAACTTCTGTATGTAGGGCAGGTCCTTCTTGCCCGGGTACTGCGTCTCGAAGTAGTTCACCAGTTCGTTAATCCGGTGGCGCAGGTTCTCGATGTCCCCGTCCTCGAATATCTCCATGAGGTTTCGAAGCATCCTCCGCGCCACCCCCTCGTCGCGCGTCTCCCGCTGCTCTTCCGCCACGCCGTCCAGGTACTGCCACACATCGCGGCGACGGCCGTAGACATTGCCGGGACTGAAATAGCCCTCGCGTATAAGCGTATCGAAGCGCCCCTCCAACAGAAAACGGCAGAGGATGCGCACCTGCGCGAGCGCGTGCCGGTTGGTGACGGCGGTGAAGCCCGAGGTCATATACGCAAAGGTGTGGTGGTTCGAGGCGTCGCGGATATGGCGCACGGCATAGGGAAGATAGCCCAGGATGATGTCGTCGTGGTGTGGAGCGGTATGGAGAAAGCGCCTGCCCGAGACGCTTCGTGCGCCGTCGTCGATCTTTTTTCGCAGGCGGTCGGCAACGGAGACCGCGATGTCCCGGGGTTCCGTGCCGGTTTTCGACGGCAGAAGCGCGCAGAAACGATCGCCGTCGAAATCGGAACCGTTTAGGTCGACGATCGGCTTTCCGAGCCGCAGGGAGAGGTCGATCACCGCCCGCTCCACGTCGGCGGGAGCGGGCGACTCATTCGCGGCGAAAAGCCTGAAACTTCGCTCTTCCAGACGCACGGCCGCCCCTGCGGTGACGTACAGCCGCGCCGCGGGCAGAACGCGAAGCGCCGTGGCTGGATGGAGAAGCCCGGTCCCGGCCTCGACCGCGTCGCGCACCACGCCGGCCCGGGCCTCGCCCGCAGCCATGATAACGGCGACGCAGCCGCGGTTGGCGGTGATGGTCGCAAGCCCTATGGTGATGACAAGTCGCTTCTTCGCCACCTCGATACCGCCCAGGTCGGTCGCGGAGGCCGCCTGGGTCTCGTAATTGGTCTCGGTGAGGCGGGTGGTCGAATGATGGTCCGAGCCGCTCATATTGAAGGCGATGTGGCCGTCCGGACCGATCCCTCCCATAAAAAAACCGATACCCCCCATGTCGCGAATGCGCTCCTCGTAGTCATGGCACCACTGGTCGATCCGCAGTAGTACGTCTTTCTGTAAATGCTCAACGGGGCCCTTCGCGTGCCTCAGGCGAAGCGACAGGTCCACCGTAGACTCCGGCCAGACCTTCTCGAGAGCGAGCCCGGCGGGAAGGCCGATGCGCGAGCAATCGATTAACAGCGCCTTTCCGGGATCGAGACCGAAACCGTCGATATAGTAATTGTTTACATAGTGGTAGAAGCTGTTGTGATGGCCCGGCTCTATCGGATAGAACTCGTCGATCTGAACAAGATGAAGGCTTCTCATGTCCGGGACGATGGATGGATCGACGCCGCCGGCCTCGAGCTCGCGCGTCGTCGCAGCCTCGTTCCAGCCCGCGAGAAAACGCTTCGTCCACTTGATGAAATACTCGGGTGTTTTCCCCGTCGGAAGAGCTATCACGCCGCCAGGATTGCGCTGGACCCACTCAAGAAAGCGCAGCGCCGCGAGCCTCCCCAGCGCCGGAAAACTCTCGACCACGACTACCCCCGTCTTCTCGCGCGGCGGGTACAAAAGCTCAATGCCGCCGCTCTGAAGCGCGAGCGACTCCACTCTCGATTCCGGTGCGTTCACGCGCTGCCTCCGGCCCCGACGATAAAACATGGAACGCGAATGTGCAAGAAATATTTATCCCTCGCGCACTCCCCGGCGCACAATAAAAAAAATATGATTAAATAATGGTTTAACATCCAATTAGCCTTGACATGGGAAAGGTATCGCGATACAAGGAAATATTATGTCTCATAGAAAATGACGCTCTCACCGTCATGAATACGACGGGGTTTATGCAAAAGCGTCGGGAGGACGATGCCTTCACAAAGGGATGCCGCGGAGCTGCCGGTTCTCATGATCTACAACCTTGATACCGGTTGGGAAAAACACCACAAGGACGGCCAGACGGCGGAAATACAGCGGATGAGCTCTTCGCTCGAGGAGCTGGGCCATCCCGTCTCTCTTCTCGAGATCAACGGCAACACCCTTCATCGTAACCTTGCCGGTTACAAACCCAACGACTGGATCGTCATGAACCTGTGCGAAGATATCCCCGGCGTACCGCACAGCGAAGCCATCGTAGCGCACGCCCTCGAAAAGCGCAACATGGTCTACACCGGCTCCCCTCCGGAGATAATCGGCAACTGCGAGGACAAGCAATACGTAAAGCAGACCCTCGATGCGCGCGGTCTTCCCACTCCTCTCTGGGGCGTTTATAATACACCGTCGGCTCCGGGCTGGAACTGTTTTCCCGCAATCGTCAAACCGGCCAACGAACATTGCAGCCTGGGCATCAGCTCCGAATCGGTCGTACTCAACCGTAAGGAGCTGGAACGGCAAATCGGGAATATCATCCGCACCTTCAACCAGCCCGCCCTCGTAGAGGACTTCATCGATGGGCGCGAGTTCCATGTTTCTCTCGTTGGAAACGGCTCACTGCTCATGCTCCCGCCGGTTGAAATGGATTTCTCCCGGTGCCCGGACATCCACGACCGGTTGTGCACGTATGACGCCAAGTTTATTCCCGGATCGAAACACTATGAAGCCATAACAAGCTATATTCCCGCCTCCCTCTCCGACGGGGAATATGGCGAACTCGAACAGACCTGTACCGAATGCTTCCGTGCCTTCAATTGCCGCGATTATGCGCGTTTGGACATTCGTCTCCGGGACGGCATATTCTACATACTCGACATCAATCCGAACCCCGACATCAGCTCCGACGCCAGCATGGCCTGCGCCGCGGAGCATATCGGCCTGTCGTACGGGGAGCTCGGAAGCCATCTCGTCCGGCTCGCCGCCAGCCGCCATCCGGTCCTCGGTTGAGTTAAGATTGTCGGGCCATCGAGTCATCTACCTTCCGTGCCTTTAGCCGAATAATTAATGGGTACCTCGAAAAATCAGGACATTCATTATTAAAATAATCGTAAGTCCTGATATCACCAGCAGTTGCACCCACGGTGGAACTTCAAAAAACTGATTATAGAGGTTCTCTTAATCTTAAAAAACGTAAAAAATCTTGCTGATTATTGGCTATTTGGCTATATTGCCAAGCATGAAAAAAATGGACGGAACACGCTCCGAGGAGCGTTTGGCTCTGTATGAAGCCAGGACTAAGATAATCAAGGCGATGGCCCATCCAACGCGTCTTTTCATCGTCGAGGAGCTTGAAAAAAACGAAAGATGCGTCAATGAGCTCACCGAGATGATAGGTGCCGACATGTCCACGGTCTCGAAACACCTGTCGGTTCTTAAAAATGCCGGACTGGTCGGGGACCGAAAAGCGGGCACGAACATCTATTACTTTCTTAAAACGCCCTGTATTCTGGGCTTCCTCGGCTGTGTCGAGAAGGTCATGGAATTCAACGCGGCACAGCAGACGGAAATACTCAGATGCTGCAAACAGCGGGAAAAACGCCCCCTTCTTCCTGAATAACTACAGGGCCATTGTACGAATCCAACCTGATAAGGAGAGCTGTAAATGAATGTTGAATGGTACGCGCGGGAGCATTTGCTCCTCTGCCTGGCGCCCGCGTTCTTTATCGCCTGCGGAATCGGTGTTTTCGTGCGCCAGTAATCGATCGTGAAAGACCCGGGGCCGACAGCGAGGGAAAGATCGAGGTGAAACCCGATATCGGCATAATTCCGTCAGGGAAAAACAGAAGGAATACATGCGTTCGGTGATCGTGCGCTAAAATTTCCTGGACAGGCCGGCGGTCGGGCTTATAATAAAGGCCACTACCGTACGATCAAAGTCGAATGGCCGCTGACAGGGCAAAACGGTACAATTCCGATTTACATTTACCATAATTGAAGGGAGGACCGGCCGGGAGACGCCATGATTAACGTCGAGAGAACGAAAATAAAATTCACGATTCTGGCCGTGGTCGGGCTGCTCGCATCGCTCGCCGGGGCGCTCATCAGCGCCGTGTTAATTCTGGAATACTTCGACGTATCCATAGGCCTCACCGACGCCATCTGCAGGACGGGAAGCGGCGTAAACGCCTGCCGCACCGTCGCGAAAAGTTCGCTTGCGGCCATTCGGGGGATTCCGCTTTTGGGTGACATACCCACCGCGCTTTTCGGGTTTGTGTACTATGGATATGCCGCATTTCTCTACGCTTCCATTATGCGGCCAAATACGCCAGACCGCGCGGACCCCCTGCGGCTTGTCGCGGCCCTCTCCATCCTGGCACTCTTCGCCGACCTGCTTCTTCTCTTTGTTTCGGTGTTTTTCATCAACGCCCTGTGTCCCCTCTGCACCGCAAGCTACGCGGCCACGGTGTTCATCCTCGCTGTCTCGCTCTTCGCACTGCGGCATTTCCGGCGGGGGAAGCCGCGGGAGAGTCTTGCCGGCGCTCTCCGATCGCTCTCATCCTTCGTCAGGACCCGCTTCATCCCTCACGGTCTGGTTGTTCTAACGCTCGTGGTCATGGGCACCGGGATCGGTATTCTGGCACGGGAGAGCCTCGCCGAATCCATGTCGCGCTTCGGCGGTGATGAGAGGGTATCCCGCCTCATCGCGCGGTACGAGGCCGTACTCGAATCCCGAATCGACCTCGAGGGCGCGCTCTTCGACGGCGCCCCCGGCTCGCCGGTACGTATCGTCGTCTTCAGCGATTTCAACTGTTCGAGCTGTGCCCGCATGAATAAAAGCCTCAAAAGGATAATGGAAGAAAGGCCGGGGGAACTCGTGGTGTACTACAAGAACTTTCCTCTCGGAGAGCAGTGCCGCGATGCGATGGACCACCGGAAGGAAGTCAGCTCATGCCTGGCCGCCCGCGCCGCCCTCTGTTCCGCCCGGCAGGGAAAATACGATGAGCTATCAGCCGCACTCTACCTCGACAGTGAGGCCGGCGTCGAACACGATATCATATCCCTTCGTCGCCATGCCATGCGCGAGGGGCTCGACATGAGCGCTTTCGAATCGTGCATGGGCTCCACGGAAGCATTTGATCGCGTAAGGGACGACCGTGCACAGGGAGAGCGACTGATGGTGGACGGCACCCCGACCCTTTTTGTCAATAATCGTATGCTCGATACCGCCGATCTCGATGCACGGACGCTGCGCGCTCTTATTGAATATATTACGACTCGATCGCAAGGGAGGTCGCAATGAGGCTTGAAATACTCAGCACCGGCTGTCTCAGGTGCATCAAGCTCGAGGAATTTACCCGCAAGGCGGCGTCGAAGCTTGGCATCGACGCGAAGATCACCAAGGTGCCGAGGAAGGCATGAAAGACATGCTCCTTAACAAACTCTCTTTCCTGGACCGCTATCTGACGCTCTGGATCTTCGCGGCAATGGCCGCCGGGATCGGCCTGGGGTATTTCATCCCTGAAACCGCCGGATTCTGGAACCGCTTTCAGGTCGGGACCACAAATATCCCGATCGCTGTCGGGCTAATCCTCATGATGTATCCTCCCCTCGCCAAGGTCAAATACGAGGAACTGGGGGACGTATTTAAAAACTATCGGGTGCTCCTTCTCTCGCTCGTACAGAACTGGCTCATCGGTCCGTTCCTCATGTTCTTTCTCGCGATAGCCTTCCTGTCCGGTTATCCCGAGTACATGGTTGGTCTTATTATAATCGGCCTGGCCCGCTGTATCGCCATGGTAATCGTCTGGAACGACCTGGCGCGGGGGGACACCGAGTACGCGGCGGGGCTTGTCGCCTTTAACAGCATATTCCAGGTGCTCTTTTTCAGCGTGTACGCATGGTTCTTTATCACCGTACTGCCGCCGTACTTCGGCCTGCAGGGAAGTATCGTGGACATCACCATCGGCCAGATCGCCGAGAGCGTATTCATCTATCTCGGCATTCCGTTCATCGCGGGAATCATCACGCGCTTCACTTTTTTGAAGATAAAGTCCAGGGACTGGTACGAGCGTAAATTCATACCGAAGATAAGCCCCGTCACGCTCATCGCGCTTCTCTTCACGATCGTGGTAATGTTCAGCCTGAAGGGCGAGTATATCGTCAAGATCCCGATGGACGTGGTGCGCATCACGATTCCGCTACTCATTTACTTCGTGGTGATGTTCATGGTCAGTTTTTTCATGAGCAAAAAGATAGGCGCCACGTACCCGATCGCCGCAACGCTCTCCTTCACCGCGGCCAGCAACAACTTCGAGCTCGCAATCGCGGTGGCGGTCGCCGTTTTCGGTATCCACTCCGGCGTCGCATTCGCCGCCGTCATCGGGCCGCTGGTCGAGGTGCCGGTGCTCATATCTCTGGTGAACGTGGCGCTGTTCTTCAAGCGGCGTTTCTTCGATGGCGTGTAATGAAAATTCGGGGGGATGATTACCAGGCATAATAAATCGTGAGAAAATGAAAACATGAAATCCGACAAACTGAAAATACTCTTCCTCTGCACCGGAAACTCATGCCGCAGCCAGATGGCCGAAGGCTGGGCGAAAAAGCTGAAGGCCGACCGCGTCGAAGCCTGGTCGGCGGGGACCGCGTCCAAGGGGCTGGATCCGCGGGCGGTCGCGGTGATGGCCGAGACGGGCGTCGATATCTCGGCTTACGCCTCTAAGAATGTCGACAGCGTCATGCACATCCCCTTCGATTACGTCGTGACCGTCTGCGGCCACGCGCGGGAAAACTGTCCGTTCTTCCCGGGAAAGGCGAAAATCGTCCACCGGGGATTCGAAGACCCGCCCCAGCTCGCGCTGGATGCCCCGAGCGAGGAGGAGGCGCTCGCCCATTACCGCCGGGTGCGCGACGATATCCGCGACTTCATCGCGACCCTCCCCGAATCGCTCGAAGGGGAAGGCGCCGGCGGACTTTTAATCAAAGACTGAAACAAGTGCATGAATACCGATGATTACGGGTGAATTCGCGATTTTATCATTTGCCGCTTTAGTAAAACCATAAGCGATATGACGGTCCACCCAAGGAGAAACCGGAGTATTCATTTTTTCATTTCGATAGAGATCAATTGAGAGGAACTGATATGTCCACATCGATAGAAGTTGCCGACGGAAATTTTACCACCGAAGCGCTCGGCGCCAACGGTACGGTGCTCGTCGATTTCTGGGCCCCGCACTGCGGCCTCTGCCGCATGCAGACCCCCGATACTCGAAGGAATCGCCAAAGAGCCAAACGGAGGCTCCCGGATTGTAAAGCTTAATACCGACGAGAACTTGGCCACCGCCCAACAGTTCGGGATCAACTCGATTCCCGCTCTCATCCTCTTCAGGGACGGAAAAGAGGTCGACAGGATGGCGGGTGTTCAGCCGGCGGAGCTGTTGACGCGCAAACTGCAGTAAGGCCTTTGCCGCCATGGAACATGACGCTTATACGGCCGGATTGCTGATCATGCCTTTTTTTACGCCCTGCCGGGCACGCCCCCTCTCTGTAAAAATACTATTGACAAACTTTTCATAAATCGCGTGAGTTATCCTTTGATCGACACGAAAAGCGCGTTACGCTTGATGATACACTGGACCGCCTCGGGACTGTACCCCCCAGGACGTATGATACACTACAGACCCGGATTCACATAAGCTGCGAGGACGCCATGGATTATTCAAAAACCGTCAATCTTCCGACCACCGATTTCCCGATGAGGGCGAACCTGCCCAGGCGCGAGCCCGAAATGCTCGCACAGTGGTCGAAGGAAAACATTTACTCCACATTGCTCGCCGCGCGCGAGGGTAAGCCCCTGTATATACTGCACGACGGCCCTCCATACGCCAACGGCAACATTCACCTGGGCCACGCGCTCAACAAGATACTCAAAGACATTATCGTAAAACACAAGACCATGATGGGTTTCAAGTCCCCCTACGTGCCCGGCTGGGACTGCCACGGGCTTCCAATCGAGCTGCAGGTGACGCGAGAGCTCGGCGAGAAGGCCGCCATAATGCCCAAGCACGATATCCGCAAGAGATGCCGCGAGTATGCGGCCAAATACGTTAAAATCCAGATGGAAGAATTCAAGCGGCTCGGCGTGTTCGGCGACTATGAGCACCCGTACCTTACCATGTCGGCGGAATACGAAGCGAAGATACTCGAAATATTCGGCGACCTCTTTGAAGGAGGGTTCATCACGCGGGGCAAGAAGCCAATCTACTGGTGTCCCACCTGCGTTACGGCACTCGCCGAGGCCGAGGTCGAATATCACGACCACTCCTCCCCTTCCATCTTCGTGAAATTCCCGGTCGATCCATCGTCGGTCGACATCCCCGGAATCGACAGAGACAACCTCTCCGTCTTGATCTGGACCACCACGCCCTGGACGCTTCCGGCGAACCTCGGCGTCTGTTTTCATCCCGACTTCCCCTACTCGGCCTGCCGCTCGGGTGACGAGTATTACATCGTGGCCGACGGCCTTATCGAATCGCTGGAGCATATTGCCGGCATCGAAAAGGGAGACGCCGTCCCCGTAACGAAGGACCAGATTAAAAAACTGAAAGTGCTTCATCCCTTCATCGACCGCGAATCGAAGGTGCTCTTTGCCGGGTTCGTGACGCTCGACCAGGGTACGGGAATCGTGCACATCGCCCCCGGTCACGGGATGGATGACTACGTGCTCGGCATGGAAAGCGGGCTCGACGTCTACTGCCCGGTCGACGACGAGGGGAAATTCACCGCGGAATTCCCCGAGATGCAGGGCATCAACGTGTTCGACGCGAACCCGAAGGTGATCGAGCTTCTTGAGAAAAAAGGCGTATTCATTCATACCTCGGAAATAGAGCACTCATACCCGCACTGCTGGCGATGCAAACAGCCGCTCATCTTCCGCGCCGCCGAGCAGTGGTTCTTTATGGTGGACCATCGGGAGCTCAGGAAGACGGCCCTCAAGGCCACCGGCGACACGAACTGGATCCCGTCCTGGGGCGAATCGCGCTTCCGGGGCATGATCGAAAGCCGTCCCGACTGGTGTCTCTCCCGCCAGCGTTCCTGGGGCGTTCCCATCCCCTCGTTCCATTGTAAAAAGTGCCACGCCAATCTCATGAACGCTGAGAGCATTCATCATTTCTCGAAGCTTTCTCTCGAAAAGAACATCGACTCGTGGTACACGCACGACATAAAGGAACTGGTGCCGTCGGGGACGAAGTGCGGCTGCGGCAGCGATGAATTCGAGAAGGAATACGACATCCTCGACGTGTGGTTCGATTCCGGCGTTTCGCATTACGCCGTGCTTGATTCATGGAAGGACCATCGCTGGCCGTCCGATCTGTACCTGGAGGGGAGCGACCAGCACCGCGGGTGGTTCCAGTCCTCAATGTGGCCCGCAATCGCTCTGCGCGGGCGCGCGCCCTACGATACGGTGCTCACCCACGGCTTCCTTCTCGACGAGGAGGGGAAGGCCATGAGCAAGTCCATGGGGAACGTCATCCCCCCGTCGCAGCTCATCGAAAAGTTCGGAGCCGACATCATTCGCCTGTGGGTATCCTCCGAGGACTATCGCAACGACCTGCGCATAGGCCTCGACATGATGAATCAGATCGCCGACTCCTATCGCAAGATCCGTAACACCTTCAAGTTCATCATCGGGAACCTCTCTGACTTCTCACCGGAGCGGGCGCTCCCGTACGCCAATCTTCTCGACATCGACAAATGGATACTGCACGAGCTGTACGAGCTTTCCCGACAGGTTATCGAGCATTACGAAAAGTTCGAATTTCACCTGGTCTACCGAAAGATCCTCAACTTCTGCGCGGTGGAGCTTTCGTCCCTCTATTTCGACATTTCAAAGGACATACTCTACGTCGAGGCCAGGGACTCGGTCCGTCGGCGGTCCAACCAGACCTCTCTTCACGAGATCAGGGAGGCCCTCACACGCCTGGCGGCCCCGGTGCTTTCCTTTACCGCCGAGGAGGTATGGCGTTTTTCCGGCAGGACCGATTCGGTCCATGCGAAGGAATACTACCGGCTCGATGAGGCCTTTCGTAATCCTGTGGTGGCGGCGAAGATGGATTCGCTCATCGACATCAAGAAAGACGTTTTGAAATCGCTCGAGACGAAGCGGAAAGAGAAAACAATCGGCACCTCGCTCGAGGCCGATATCGAAATCTTCGTCGCCAACGAAAAAACTCGGCAGATGATCACAGTGATGGGCGACGAGGCGCGGCGGTTCTTCCAGGTGGCGGAGGTGGCTGTCAGCGCCGGAAAAAAGGCCGGCATGGAGGATTTCGACAATTCATCCATTCTGGTCGCCAAAAGCGCCGGGCGCAAGTGCGTGCGCTGCTGGAATTACTCGCTTAAACCGGGCACCGATCCGGCACATCCGGAACTCTGCCCGCGATGCACGGAGATAGTGCAAAACATCAAGTGATCGTGCCGAAACCACAAACGGGGATATCGATGAAAAAACATGTCATTGCAGGGATACTGTTCGCGTTTTCGCTCGCGCTCGACATCATTACCAAGGAGCTCGCGGTGGCCCATATCGGGCTTCATGAACGAATCGACGTCTTCGGGAGCTTCGTGCAGCTTACCCTCCTCTACAACCGCGGGGGGCTTTTCGGCATTTTACAGGGGTACCAGACATTTTTTCTTATCGCCTCCATCCTGGTGCTTACGATGCTCGTGGTGTACTACGTCCTTGAAAAACAAAAGACGCCGCTCTTCTGCGGCTCAATGGCCCTGGTGATGTCGGGCGCGGTGGGGAACATCCTCGACCGTCTGCTGGGAAAGCCGGGAGTCGTCGACTTCATCTATATCGGGGACGACGCGGTATTCAGATGGCCGGCGTTCAACGTTGCCGACGCCGCAATCGTCATCGGTGCCTTACTCCTGCTCGGCTATTATTACCTTGAGGAGAAACGGCGAAAGGCCGGGGAATCGTCCGGCTAATAAGTATCGACCACCTCGAGCTCGGCCTCCCCGAGCACGGCCGATTCCTTTCCGGTCACCGTCACCCGATACTTCCCCTCGTTGAAAAACGACAGGTTTGTCGCCGTCGATCGCCTTTCCGGATCGACGCTGACCGTGAACGAATCCACCAGTCGGTCCTTCGTCTGCGAACGTTCGTGAATTTTGACCCCCAGCGTGTTCACGTCGAAGCGCTGTTTCAAACTCACGAGCATCGTGACCTCGCCCGTGGTGAAGCGCCCTCCGCATGCCGAGCCCTCCCCCTCGGGAGTCACCCCCTCGCAGAAGGATATCGTTTGCGCCGGTTTACACGAAACGAGTAAAAACATCGCAAGGCATACGGCCAGTGTGTTCTTCATCGAATCCTCGTTGCACATTTCTTGCCGGTCTTCCGCTACAGGAGCGAACCCTGCATATCTTCATCGTCGTGAATCTCACCGGTGTCCGGCTTTACCCGCACGGCCCTTTTACCGACCGTCCCGTCTTCGCCCTTCTGGAGTATCTCGACCCTCCGCCCGGCCTCGTCGAGCTTCTCGCGGCAATACCGGGCGAGCCTCGAGCCCCGCTCGAACTCCGCTATAGATTCCTCCAGTCCGAGGCTTCCATCCTCGAGGCGCTCCGCTATGTTCTCAAGCTCTTCGAGCGCCTTTTCAAAGCTAGGCTTTCCCTTTGCCGGCGTCTTCTTTTCCACCGCGCACCTCGCGTTGTATTGTATTCACCACACACCCCATCGAGCCGTCTGCCACCGCAACGCCGATCGTCTCGCCGGGGTTCACCGCCGTTACGCTTTTAATGATTCGTCCCCGCGCGTCTGTTGCAAGGGAATAACCCCGCCTGAGCACCCCGCGCGGCGAAAGCTTTTCCACCGCTCCCCACGCCACGTCGAGGCGGGAGCGCCACCCCCGTGCCTCCGATCTCCACAGGCGGTAGAGGTCCGGAAGCGCGAGCAGGCGCTGCCGACCGGCGGCGACACTGTCTTTCAGCGCGGAGGCCATCTTCTGCTCCAGGTCGAGGAGCGGCAATTCGCGCATGGTGACGATCTCGAGCGGATTGCGAAAACAGCGGAGGGCGGCGATGCCCGAAAGCCTGCTTGCCAGATACCCCATCCTGGAGGTGAGCGCCGTCTGAGCCCTGATGGCCAGATAGTCGATCTCCTCCGCGAGCTCGCTCTTCACCGGCACGGCGATCTCCGCCGCGGCCGAGGGCGTGGGAGCCGCGTAATCGGCGGCATCGTCCGAGAGAGGGTGGTCGATCTGGTGGCCGACCGCCGAGATGACCGGCACGCGCGAGGCGAGGATCGCCCGAACAACCGGTTCCTCGTTGAACGGCAGCAGGTCCTCGAACGAGCCTCCGCCCCTGCCGCAGATGATGACGTCGATCGAGTGGACAGGCCGGTTGAGCTCTTCGATGCCCCGCACAATGGACGCCGCTGCGTCCGCACCCTGGACCTTCGCGGGGGCGAGCACGATTTCAATATTGGGGAAGCGCCGCATGGCCACCTTGACGATGTCCCTTATCGCCGCACCCGTCGGCGACGTGACAACGCCGAGGCGCCGGGGAAGAAACGGTTTCATTTTTTTCCGCGCCGGATCGAGCGCCCCTTCTTCCAGAAGCTTTTTCTTGAGTTGCTCGATGCGCTTGAGGAGCTCGCCGATTCCCTCAAGGCGCACCTGCGCGACGATGAACTGGTAGCTGCCGCGCTTCTCGTACACCGTGAACGAACCCATGGCGAGCACGCTCATCCCCTCCTCCAGTCTGAACGAGAGGCTTTTATTCGCGTATTTGAAAAACGCCGACGAGAGTACCGCTGACTCGTCCTTCAGGGTGAAATAGATGTGCCCCGATGAATGATGGGTGACGTTCGAGAGCTCCCCTTTCACCCACACGCTCGTGAACTCGGGATTGCCCTCGATGCTCTTTTTAAGAAGCCGGGTTATCTCGGAAACGCTGTAGGTATGGTCTTCCATGGGTTATGCCGGTCCACTGGAGCTTAATTTTAATCAAAGGTATTTGTTAAAAAAGTCCTTAACCGATCCCTCCGCCCGCTTTCTGTCCATCTGCCAGCATTCGACGTGGGGGCCGCCCTTTACCGTCCACATCCGTTTCGGATACCCGGCCGCGGCGAAGAGGCGCTCGCCGTGCTTGTAGTACACCATGGTGTCGGCGTCGCCATGGATGATGTAAACCGGCCGCGGCGCGATCGACCCTATGACGTCCTCCGCATTCATCGCTTCCGTGTCGAGCCGACCGCGCACACCGTACAGCCACATGACAAATGGAAGGAGCGGCATTCGCGGCAGGCCGAAATCGCGCGCCGCGCCCTCGGCGATCACGTCGGTGGCGTTCGCGAAACCTCCCTCGAATATCCCGGCCCTGATGCGTTTGTCTTCCGACATGGCGATGATGCCCGTGGCGGCGCCCTGCGACCATCCCATCAGGCCGATGCTTTTCATCCCCTTTTCCCTCTCCAGAAAGTCCACCGCGGCGATTATGTCCTTCTTTTCGTGGTATCCCATCGAGTTGAACGACCTGGCGCTCTCCCCGCAATTCCTGAAGTCAAAAGTGAGCACCGCGTAGCCCTCGTCGTGCAGCGGCCGCGCGAAACGCATACCCTCGTTACGGTTCGCCCCGCGGCCATGCGCGAACACGACCGCTTTGGCCGATTTTCCGGCCGGCATGTACCATCCGCGGATCATGAGACCATCGGAGCTTTGAAATTCAATTTGCTCGAAAGGTATCCCCAGCTCCATCGGGTCCCCGCAATACACGAAATGTTCTTTCGTGCATTCGAACGGACCCGGATGCATGAGCACCGAGCTGAAATACCACACGGCACCGATAAAGACCGCCACAACGAGCACCAACAGCACCAGTCCGATTTTCAATGCTCGATTCAACCCTTTCATCGCCATCACCCCCATTGGAGAACCACCGGCTGTACGCCGCCGGTCTATTTTGTTATCATTTCGACCTTAGTTCCCAGGTCAACCGGCCCCTCGTACTTCGGAGGTCCCGTTGGAATATCCCTGTCTTCATCAATAGGAATCGTCTCGGAGCGCTGCAGTTTCTTCGTTCGCATTGACACCGTATCGACACCCTCGCCCGGGATGACCGGCCTGTTCATCTCCGGCCCACCATTCGCGGGCTCCCTGGTGCACGGCCCGCAGGTCCTTATAAGCAGGAGTACCAGCGCGACAGCGAGAGCCACGGCGGCGGCGAGCATCACCCGTCTTCGACCGGAGATACCTTTGTATATTTTCGCCTGCGGAACGCCCTGAAGCGCGCCGCGCAATCGATTGGGATGTCCATCACTTTTTCGCATGGTCAGGCGACAAGGCGGTCACAGGATAAACCGGAGGCCCGGTGTTCCGCGCGCAATCCGCCGGAATATGATCCATGGAAGGCGGCACGAAGTCAAGACAAAGAAAAGGCGGGCACGCGTCCCGCCTTTAATTATGGGAAATCCGTGACTTGCGGCGCGTCGATTACTCCGCATACATGACGTCGATGACTTCCCTGTAGCGCTGGTCGGTGATCGCCGCCAGATGGCCGCACTGCCGCAATTAATGCAAAATAATAGAGCCATTAAAGAATATATGTCTGTCCGAATCATAACAATGGATTCCCCCGTATTTCAGGATAATAATCATGAAATATTACGCTGTCCTTGTTTTTCGATTGTATGATTTTTCTCCGCGTCATATCAGAAGACACACGGGGTGCTTGCGGAGTAAACCATGGCTGGAACAGTGCTACATTTCTTTATGTTTACGGATCATGACAGAATATAAACGAATCTTCCTGCGCCCCGGAAAAGAGAAGCCGGTCGTTCAGCGCCATCCCTGGGTTTTTTCCGGCGCCGTCGCCCGCCTGGACGATGAAACGACCGACGGCGACATTGTGTCGGTGCGCGACAGCTCGGGCTCTCATCTCGGATATGGCTACTTCAACGGCCGCTCTCAGATAGCCGTTCGCATGCTCTCCTTCGGTGAACGCGCCGTTGATAGAGGCCTGATAAGGGAGCGCTTGCTCTCCGCGTTCGAAAAGAGAAAATGCTCCGGCGTCACCGCACAAACTACCGCCTTTCGCGCGGTGTTTTCCGAGGGCGATTTTCTCCCGGGCCTGATCGCGGACAGCTATGACGGGCACCTGGTTATTCAGATTCTCACGCTCGGTATCGAGCGCATGCGCGACACCATCATAGACCTGCTTCAAGAGGTCTTCGCTCCCCATAGCATCTACGAGCGGAGCGACCACGCAGGTCGTTCCATCGAAGGCCTGCCCGGGAATACCGGCCAGATACGCGGGACCACCCCTGGGGAAATCGTCATTGTTGAAAACGGCCTGCGCTTTATCGTCGACGTACGCCGGGGACAGAAAACCGGCTTTTTTATCGATCAGCGCGAGAATCGTTCCCTTGTCGCGGGGATCTCGCGGGGCCGCTCGGTCCTCAATCTGTTTTCCTACACCGGCGGCTTCAGCGTGGCGGCCCTCGCTGGCGGTGCGATCGAGGCCGTTTCAGTGGATGTATCCGAACCGGCTCTCCGCATGGCCGAGCGCAACGCCGGGCTGAACGCACTGGAAGAAAGGGCACGCGTCGTTACCGCCGACGCATTCGAATATCTGCGACGGAATGACATTGCGAGCGACCTCATAATCATCGATCCGCCGGCGTTCGCTAAAAACAGGGAGTCCGTCGCCGCGGCCTGTCGGGGCTACAAGGATCTTAACCTGCAGGCCATTAAAAAATGCAGCCCCGGGGCCCTCATCCTTACCTGTTCCTGCTCGCGCTTTATCGGCATGGACCTCTTTCAAAAAGTCGTGTTCGGCGCGGCGGCCGACACCGGAAGGGAGGTGTCCATTTTACACACGGGTCATCATCCCCCCGACCATCCCGTCAGCCTTTTCTGCCCTGAAACGGCATATCTCAAATCGCTGCTGCTCTGCGTGGACTGAAAAAGGAGCACGGACCGTCGGTGTGTCCGGAGAAAAGCTCTTGACTTCGGCGTTTTTAACCGCATTCTATCGAAGATCGCCGGCGGCGGAGTCATTATGCATCTCATCCTTGCGATAGATGACGACAAACATACGCTCAAGCTCCTCGAAACCCAGATAAAGAAAATGGGTCACAGTGTTGTGATGGCAGCGTCCGGACGCGAGGGGATCGAACTGGCGCGCACCGGAAACCCGGACCTCATCCTCCTCGACATCATAATGCCCCATATGGACGGATTCGAGGTCGTGAAACAGATGAAAAGAGACGAGATCACGCGCAGCATCCCGATCATAATGCTCACCTCAAAATCACGGAAGGAAGACGTCGTTACCGCCATGCGCCAGGGCGCCGCGGATTATATCATCAAACCCCAAACCTACTCAATGCTCACCCAGAAAATCGACGCCGCGCTTCGTATCGGTCGGATCCAGAAGCTCGAGGAGGCCGCCGAGCGCACCGAGCACCTCAATCTCTCCCGCGGCAACGGGACCACGCTGATTTCATTTAAAACGGGAATCAACGACAGGGAGGTGCTCGCCGAGGCCCGTAAGATATTCAATACCGTATTCCTCAAACTCGCCCGGAACGATAACATCGTATTCGACCTGCGCTCCCTTGGTGCCGTCAGTGCGGAGGACGCGTCGGTCCTTTCGGTAATCGCGGGCCTCTTCTCGGACAAGGAGGTCAACATCGTGGCGGGGCGGCATTACGGTACGCTCGTATCCCTGGTCGATTTTGAGGAGCGGGTGCGTCTGCATATATCTTTCGGAGACCTGGAGGTCTATCTCAATAACCAGCGGCGTTGAGCTCTCACCGCGCCGGAAGCAGGCTTCTTAGCCGTTTCATCTCTGCGCGTATCCCCGACACCAGTTCCCCGAAGACGGCCTCGTTTCCTCTTTCGGCCGCCCCCTCGAGTTCGCCTGAAAGGTCCGAAAGTCTGGAAAACCGATAATTCGACGCGGCCCCCTTCAGGCGGTGCGCCGCGAAACGCATTCTGTCCGGTGCGCCGGCCTCCAGCGATTCCTCAAGCAGGCCGAGATACTCATCCGACGAGGAGAGGAAATCATCGATCAGGCCCTGAAGCTCCTCCCGGTCTATCCCAAGGTCGCGCGCCGCCTCACCAAGGTCCGGCGACCGTCTCTCCGGCGCACGGCCCCTCACGCTCTTGGGACCACTACGGTCCAGGAATAAACCTGCGACCCTTCCGAGCGAGCCCATGTCCACCGGTTTGGAGAGATACTCGTCCATACCCGCGGCAAGCAGCCGCTCACGTTCCCCTTTCAGCGCGTGTGCGGTAAGCGCCACAATCGGCGTATGCCTGCGTGATTCTTCCCTTTCCAGGGCCAGGATACGGGCCGTCGCTTCGATGCCGTCCAGTTCCGACATGCCTATGTCCATAAACACGATATCGAACTCACCGTCGCGAAACATATTCACCGCCTGAATCCCATCACCGGCAATGGCGACAGAAAAACCAAGCCGCTCGAGCATGATTCGTATCAGCGTCTGGTTCACCGGGGCATCCTCAGCAACCAGCGCTTTCCCATTGAACAAAACCTCCCCACCGGGAAGCGTTTCGGCGTTGTCATTCTTTACTGCCGCTCCCGCCATGCGCCTTAGCTCCCCGAATACCCTGGTCGCCGTCAAGGGCATGCAGAGAATGCCGCCGGTCGGCAATTCCCTCTCCAGGTAAAACCTCTGCCGCTCTTCGGCGACCAGCACCAGCCCCCCGGACGGCAGCGTCTTCAGGATTGACTGAATAGTTTCCTCGGGCTGAAGGCTCACATCAGCGAATAAAATACTTTCCCTGGCCTCGTCCGGTATCGTGTTACCCCATCGCAGTTTTTCAACATCTCTCCCCATCGCGCGCAGATACCGGGTTATGATCTCCTCCTGAATCGTCGACTCTCGTCCAAGCTGGACAAGGAAGACCCTTTTCACCGACTCGCTGACCGGCGTCGGCGGGGGGGGCAGGTCTTCCTCAATCCCGAAAACAAGCTCGAAGAAAAACCTGCTTCCCGCGCCCTTTTCGCTTTCAAGGCCTATCTCTCCGCCCATAAGTCGGACAAGATTCGAGCTGATGGCAAGGCCCAGCCCCGTACCGCCGTAGCGCCGCGCGATGGAATTATCCTCCTGGCGAAACGGCTCGAAGATGACGCCCTGCTTGTCGGGAGCTATGCCTATACCGGTATCGCTTACGGAGAAACCGACCCTGCATTCCTTTTCGTTTTTCACCCCGCATTCGATCTTTATCACAACCATGCCTTCGGGAGGGGTGAACTTGATGGCGTTCGCTATCAGATTGTTCAGCACCTGGCGCACCCGCAGCGAATCGCCGTGAAGCGTTGGCGGGAGGAGCGGATCAATGAAAGAAATAAGGCGGATTTTTTTTTCGGCGGCCCGCGCGGAAAACGACTCGACCGGCGACTCGAACGCCGAACGCGCGGGGAACGCGTTCGATTCGATATCCGTTTTCCCGCGCTCTATTTTCGAATAATCCAGAATGTCGCTGATGATTTCGAGCAGGCTCCGGCCGCTTTCCCGTATGATGGCGACGTATTCGCGCTGGGTCGCGTCCAGCCCGGTGTCGTGAAGCAGTTCGAGAAATCCAAGCAGGCTGTTTATCGGTGTCCGTATCTCGTGGCTCATGTTGGCGAGAAACTCGCTCTTTGCGCGATTGGCGGCGTCGGCTTCCTCCTTGGCCCGACGCAGATCCTCCTGCGCCTTTCTGCGCTCGGTGATATCGTTAAAAGTAGCAACCGCTCCCACGATGCGGCCGCGCTCAAGAATCGGCGTCGCGATATACTGCACGGGGAAAAGCGATCCGTCAGCTCTTCGAAAGAGCACCCCGTCTCCGGTATGCACTTTTCCGTCGTGCATCGCCTTAAAATAAAGGCACTCCTCTTCCGGACAGAGCACCCCGTTCTCATCGCTTTGCCGGACGACCTCGCGATGGTCGCTGCCGATCATCTCTTCCACGCGCATGCCCATCATGAGCGCCGCCGCCGGATTGACGAAGGTAATCCTCCCTTCCGTGTTGATCCCGTATACACCCTCGCCGGCGGCCTCCAGGATAAGCTCATTCTGCCTGCTTATCTTGACCAGCATCTCCTCGTAATGTTTTCGCTCCGTCACGTCCCGCCAGTTGAGCACGAGCCCCTGTATCGTCTCGTCCTCAAGCATGTTGTTGCCCACCGCCTCGAAAAATACCCATACGCCTTCCCGGTGCCGAAACCTGAACTGCGTGAAGAACCGCGTCCCCTTGCGTGAGGCGACCATTTCAAGCGCGTTACGAAACGCGCGCAGGTCCCCGGGAAATATCCAATCCGTCACGTCTTTATCCACAAGTTCCCTGGGACGGAAACCCAGCACCTGCTCCACCGTATCGCTGACATACCGGATCGTACCCTCCCGGTTGAGTATAATGATGATGTCGGATGAGTTTTTTACCAGCGACTGGTAGCGCCGCGCGCTCCGCGCAACCTCGTCGATTGCGATCTTGCGCCTGGTGATGTCGTCGATCGCCATGAGGACGCTGTCGACCTTCCCGTCCGCCTCAACCGGGCGGAAAAGGTACTCGAGCCAGTATTCTCCCCCTTCAACGTCCGTTACGATCGCGAAAAGCCGTTCCTGTTCCCGGTCTCCTTTCAAGGCCTTTACGAAACCAGCCATGAAGTTATCCGCATCGTCGGCCGGGAGGAGACCGGCGGCCGCTTCGCCCGGGTAAACATCCCTTCTGTAGATGGTCCGACCGAGCTCGCGCGCGGCCGCGTTCAAGGCGACGATTTCCCCATCCCTCCCTATGTGCACCATCGCCTGGAAGCTGATATCGAACGACGCCTCCAGCAGCCCCTTAAGCCGCTTTTTCGTCTCTCTCACTCCATACCTCGCATGAGGGAACCATCCCGGCCCTTCCGAACCTGCTTTTTCGATCTTGCTGTTTTTGCCGACAAAGTCAATTGTATTTCATTCGCCCATACATCGCCCCTTTCAAAGTCTCAAATCCAACCACCGAAGGCCGGCAATCATATCGCACGTTTTTCAAATAAACCGCGGCCCGATGCGCCGGAGTGATATTTAGGGGTGAGGCTTCTCGATTTGCGGCCGCCTTCTTCCATATTCAGATAAAATCATTGCGCTCTCGACGATAACAATGTTACCGTACATTGAGGTCTTCACGGACTGAAGCTCGTATTATTTTCGGTGGATCGTATTCTCGCCAATACCGACAAACGGGAAAGGCCGTTGCGGTGGCGGTTGACGGTAATCAAATGTCGAAGCGCGGGAAAAAAACCATAGTGCTTGTGTCGGCGGACCATGATACAACTCCGTCTATACATGGAGCGCTTAAGTCGGCCGGTTATGCCGTTCTCTCCGCAAAGACCGTGGAAGAAGCCGTCGAGATGCTCGGAACCGACAGGGCGGTCGACCTTCTTCTGCTGGATATTGAACTTTTTCATGACGCCGGCGGGTCCCGTACTATCGAAGCCGCGGCCGTTAACCGGGATGTTCCGATCGTCTTTCTCTGTTCCCGTAATAACGCGGACCTCATCGAACCGGGCGCGAGTGCCGCCTACGGGTTCGTGGAAAAACAGTCCGGGAAAGGCGTCCTTATCGCATCCGTTAAAACGGCCCTGGGTCTTCACTCGACCAGGGGCGGTCTCATAAAACGAATGAGTCTGATCGGGTCTCAACTCGACAAGGACTCGCCCGGCATCGGTGACCTCTCAGAAAAACCTGAAGTTCGGCGCCTTAGCGACGAACTGTACGGCGCCCTTCTGGACTCGACTGCCGACCTCGTTTTCATCAAGGACAGCCGTTTCCGCTACCTTATGCTCAACAGGGCCAACCGGGAGTTTTTCGGACGGTCCGAGGACGAGCTCCTTGGAAAAACCGATTTCGATCTCATGAGCGAACAGGCTGCCGCCAATTGCCTGCGCACCGACCAGCAGTCCCTCAGGATGAACGGGCTCGTCATCAGCATCGAGGAGGTCGACGGCAGAATCTACGAGTCCCGCAAATTCCCAGTCAGCCTTGACGGCGGTGATCGGGGTGTCGGCGCGTTCATCCGGGACATCACCGAGACCAGGCGCGCCGAGGAGCGATTGCTGGCCTCCGAAAAAAAGCTCTATCTTCGAAACAGGATCGCCCAGCTTTTTCTTACGGTCCCGGGCGATGAAATATATGAAGCGATCCTCGATGTCGTTCGGGAGATGCTGAAAAGCGAACATGGATGCTTCGGCTATATCGATGAGGAGGAACGCCTCGTCAATGTGGCGACGACCGGTAGGGCCGGCATCACATGCGGAATGCAACGGAACGACCGCTCTCCCTTCCATGAAAAATGGAAGGGCCCCTGGGGGCGCGCTCTGCTCGAGGGGCGCAGCTTTTATAAAAACGGCAACCTGTCGGCGCCCCCGGGCCATGTGCCGCTTGAAAACGCTCTCTGCGCGCCGGTCATGTATGGAGACCGAGTCATCGGCAACCTGACGCTCGCGAACAGGCCCGGAGGTTACGACGAGCGCGACCTCGAAGACCTCGAGGAGATGTCCCGGTATATTTCTCCGCTGCTTTTCGCCCGAATGCAATACACACGGAAGGAGGACGAACGCCGCATCGCCGAGCAGAAAGTAAACAGGCATTCTTCCGACATGGCCTTTCTCTCACGCACGGCGATGGGCTTTATCGAGCTGCCGACTGAGGCGGATATTTACGATTACATAGCGCACTGCCTTCACGAGATCGCGCCCGAGTTCAGAATCCTCGTCAACGAATTCAATCCTGCCGACGACACAACCGTTATCCGTGCGATAGCCGGCGAGCACGGCATTCTCGCTGCCATTATAAAGCTCCTCGGGAGAAGTCCGATCGGCCTCGGGACCCCCATGCCGATCAATCACCAGAAAGAACTGATGCGGCAGAAGGTGGAAGTCGGCCCCGGGGGTTTTCATGAACTTTCGGGCGGGGCTCTGCCCTGGCCCGTATCCATGGCGATCGACAGGCTGCTCGACATCGGCACTATTTACGGCATGGGCTTCGCACGGCACGAAACACTGTACGGAAATATTCTGCTCATCGCGCCACGCGGGGTGACACTGGAGGATACCTCGATCATCGAGGCCTTCGTAAAACAGGCCTCGGTCGCGCTCCAGAGACACCGCGCCGAGCGGGCGCTGGAGCGTTCCCTGCGGGAGAAGGAGCTGTTGCTGCGCGAACTCCAGCACCGCGTAAAAAACAGTCTGGGCATGATCACCTCGCTCGTCAACCTCGAGGCCACCCGCTCAAAAAATGACGACACCCGCTCGACACTTAAAAACATACGCGACCGCATCAACACACTTTCAAAATTATACACGCTGCTCTACCAGTCACAGGGAGAAGATCAAATCCGGCTCGACTCCTATCTAAGGCAGATTATCCGTTCCCTCCTCGAAACGCACGTCGGGGGCGGCAGGTCTGTCGGTATTGACCTCGCCATGGAAGAGGTAAGAATCGATTTCAAACGGGCCGCATCGGTCGGAATCATAGTGAACGAGCTGGTCACCAATACGATCAAGCACGCTTTCCCCGATGGGCGAAGCGGTCGATTGAGGATCAGGCTGGAGCCAACCGCAAACAGGCTGCTGCTCGAGGTGGCTGACGACGGCATCGGTCCGCCGGGCAATTTCGACATAACCGGTTCCAAGGGCCTTGGAATCGAACTGATCCGCGTTCTCACCGGACAGTTGCGGGGCGTACTGGATTACTCCCGGGGAAAAGAAACCGTTTTTACCATCAAAATGCCCTTCCCCTGAGGCGGTTCATCGACCCGTAGCCGTCCAATACCGGTAGTGAATATTCGGATGCGACCTCGGACAACGTGCGGATCAGCGACTTCCGGCGTACACGACCTTTCCCGAGCAGATGGTATATTCGACGGAACCATACAGTTCCATACCCATAAACGGCGTGTTTTTACAGCGGGAGATGATAAAGCCGTCACTGACGAGTATTTTTTTCTCCGGATCGATTATGGCGATATCCGCGACCGCGCCCGATTTGAGTTCGCCGCGGCCAAGGCCGAGGATGTTCGATGGATTAATCGTAAGCGGCCTGAACGCGTCGCAAAGAGGAAAGCCGTTCTGCCTCACCAGCACGCTTATTACCAGCGGCACCGCGGTCTCCAGGCCGATTATGCCGAAGGGCGCGTACTCGAGCTCCTGCATTTTTTCGTTTAAAAGGTGCGGCGCGTGATCGGTCGCGATTACATCGATGACCCCGCTTCGCAGGCCCTCTATCATGGCGACACGGTCGTCTTCCGTCCGAAGCGGCGGATTCATCTTGGCCATCGACAGGTGCTCCTCAATCGCCGCATCGGTGAGAGCGAAATAATGCGGCGCCGTTTCGCAGGTCACCTGTACCCCGCGCGATTTCGCCCAGCGGATTATCTCGATGGATCCGCCGGACGAAACGTGCGCGATGTGGAGCCTTCCCCTGGTAAGCCTGGCCAGAAGGACGTCGCGAGCGATCATCACCTCCTCGGCCTCGCGGGGAATGCCCTTCAGACCCAGCAGGGTCGAGGTAATCCCCTCGTTGATAATTCCGTCATCCGAAAGCAGCGTATCCTCCGAATGGGTGATGATGGGAACGTCGAACATGCGCGCGTACTCGAGCGCCCGTCGCATGAGGATGGAGCTCAGTACGGGCTTTCCGTCGTCGGAAAAGCCGACCGCGCCCCCCTTCACTAGCTCGCCCATCTCGGTGATCTCCTCGCCGTGCGCCCCCTTCGTGATGTTGGCGATGGGAAAGACGTTGATCGGCCCCTTCTCCGCCTCGAGCTTTATGAAACGAACCAGAGCCTGGTTGTCGATGACCGGCGTGGTGTTGGGCATGGTGCACACCGAGGTGAAGCCGCCCTTGGCGGCAACGATCGAGCCGCCGATGATGGTCTCCTTGTCCTCGCTGCCCGGCTCGCGGAAGTGAACGTGCATGTCGATGAGCCCCGGAAGCACTATACAGCCCTTCGCATCGATAAGCTCACAACCCGGTTCGACCGGAATATCCGGGGCTATCCTCGAGACGATGTCGCCCGTTATATGCACATCCATCATCGCGTCGAGCGCGGACGCCGGATCGACCACCCTGCCGTTCTTGATTATTATGGCCATCGCTACACCTTTTCCATCTCTTCGAGTGGAGTCCCGCCGGCCAGCAGGTAGAAGATCGACATGCGAACCGCCACCCCGTTGGTGACCTGTTCGTTGATGATCGAGTTCGGGCTGTCCGCCACCCGGTGGTCTATCTCGATGCCGCGGTTTATCGGGCCGGGATGCATCACGATAATGTCGCCCTTGCACCGCCCCAGGCGGTCCTCGGTGAGCGCATACTGCCGGTGGTACTCGCGCAGGGACGGAAAGAGAGAGCCCTTCTGGCGCTCCCTCTGGATGCGGAGCACATTGACGACGTCCAGCTCGGGCAGAATTTCGTCGAGATTGTAGGAGATATCGACGTCGTATATTTTAAATTCGTCCGGGACCAGGGTCGGCGGTCCGCAGAGCACCACCCGGGCGCCAAGGCGCTTGAACGCCTCTATGTCCGAGCGCGCCACCCTTGAGTGCTTGACGTCCCCCACAATCCCGATTCGAAGCCCCTGGAGCGTTCCCTTTTTCTCGAGGATCGAATAGGTGTCCAGCAGCGCCTGCGTGGGGTGGGCATGGAACCCGTCCCCGGCGTTGATCACCGACGCTTCAATATTTTTTGATAAAAAATGCGGCGCCAGCGACGCCGCATGTCTCATAACTATGTAATCTGCCTTCATGGCCTCCATCGTATGCACGGTATCGATAAGGGACTCCCCTTTCACCACGCTCGAGGTCGCCACCGACACGTTGATCAAGTCCGCCGAAAGCCGCTTGGCCGCCAGTTCGAAGCTTATACGCGTCCTGGTGGATGGTTCGTAAAAAAGCGTGCAGACGGTCTTGCCCCTGAGTATCGGGACGGTCTTGACAGATCGCGTAAACAGGTCCTTGAAATAGCGCGCGGATTGACAGATAAGGGATATTTCCTCGGCGGTGAGGGACTGGATATCGAGAAGGTCTTTTCGTTTGAGCCCGTTCATCTTAAAACAATAGGTTATCGGAGGGAGTGACGGGCTGTCAACGTAAATAATAAAAAAATAGGGTATCCCCATCTTCGCAAAAACATGGGACCGTCAACAGCGGGGTACGCATGAAACCATATATCGCGTTTTTCGATCTCGATAACACCCTGCTCGCCGGAAGCGGTGGAAGGTGTGTGGTTCGCTTTTCATGCAAAAACGGCCTTCTCAGCCACCGCGAGCTCGTCTTCGGAACATACTCCTCGCCCCTGCACCGGGCTCGAAACGCATAACGGCGTCCTTACGGGCAGGCGGGCGGGTAAATACCGCCACGGCGCCGAGAAGCCCAACCGGGCCATCCTCTATTGCGCCACAAACGCTCAATCCCTGGAGAACGCCTTTGCTACGCCGATGCGGCGGCCGACCTCCCGGTGCTGCACAAGGTGGGTTTTCCCATGCGGGTTACACCCGCGCGCCGGCTCAGGCGTGTAGCCAGTCTCCGGGGATTGCCAGTCCTCCGGTGGAAATAGTCATTATTAGCTCACTGATGCCACTTTCCGATAAAGAAAATGATTAATAATTCAGTTCCGCCCTCCGAGAATATAGACGCAGGGTGACATCACCCGGAACATACGAAAATCCATGCACGTAAACAGGCGGGCCAGATGAAGAAGACCATCATGATAATCGGCGGAGGGCTTTTGCAGACACCGGCCGTTCAGGCCGCAAAAAAATTGGGCCACCAGGTCATCGTAACCGACTACAACCCCAATGCCCTGGGGATGAAATACGCCGACATTCCCATCGTCATGTCGACCCGCGATATAGAGGGTTCGGTCCGCGTGGCGAAAACACAGAACGAGATCACTCCCATACACGCGGTCCTAACCGTCGGCACGGATGCCTCGATGACGGTGGCGGCGGTTGCCAATGCCCTGGGGCTTCCCGGCATCAAGTTCGACGATGCCGAGGCTTCGACCAACAAGCTAAAGATGCGCATGCGCTTCACGGCCCACAACGTGCCATGTCCCAAGTTCCTTCCCGTCTGGTCACTCTCGGACGCAAAGAAGGCCTGCAAGATACTCGCGTTCCCGCTCGTACTCAAACCGACCGACAACATGGGCGCGCGCGGCGTAATGCGCATCGACAACCTCACGCAGATAGCCGAGGCCTTTAAATTCGCGAAGGCCGCTTCCCCCAGCGGCGAGCTCATCATCGAGGAGTTCATGGACGGACCGGAGCTTTCCATCGACGCGGTGGTATACAACGGGGAAATAACCATCACGGGAGTCGCGGACAGGATAATCGAATGGCCTCCCTACTTCGTCGAAACGGGGCATACCATGCCCTCACAGCTTCCTGAAGACATTCAACAGGCCGCCTGCCAGGTCATGAGAAAGGGAATCCTCGCGATCGGCATCGACAACGGCTGCGCAAAGGGCGACATCAAGCTGACCCGCCACGGCCCGATGATCTGCGAGCTTGCCGCCCGCCTCTCCGGCGGCTTCATGTCCGCCTACACCTATCCTCTCGCCACCGGCGTCGACCTCATCCGCGCCGCGATCGAGATTGCGCTGGGACAGGAGCCCGGCAACCTCGAGCCGCTGCATCACCGCGTGTCGATCGAGCGCGCAATCATCACGCGCCCAGGAATAGTGCGCCGCGCAAGCGGCATCGAAGACGCGCTCAAAATTGCGGGGATTGCCGAAATATTCATCAACGTCAAACCCGGCGACCGAGTGGTCGAGCCGCGTTCGAACGTTGAGAAATCGGGACACATCATTGCGGTCGCCGACACGCTCGCCGAAGCCGAGGAGGCGGTGAAGCGCTGTCTCGAGGTTTTATCAATAGAGGTCTTCGAGGAGGCCGAGCTCTCCATGGAGGTCATCCGCGTAGCGGCCCGTGAGCGCTTTAGAAAAGCCTGCTATGCCTGCAAGACCTGCGACGGCAAGGACTGCCCTACGGGCGTCCCCGGCATGGGCGGCGCCGGGACCGGCGCCTCTTTCCGCCGCAACAGCGAGGCATTCCGGGGCTATAAAATCAACACCCGCGTCATACACGCCGTCACCCATCCCGACACCTCCACATCTTTTTTTGGGACACCGCTCGCTTTTCCCGTAATGGCCGCTCCGATCACCGGCAGCGTCACCAATATGGGCGGTGCAATGGACGAGCTTGAATACAACCGCGCGGTCGTTCAGGGGTGCATTGAGGCGGGCACAATCGCCTTCGTCGGCGACGGCGCCACCCCCGAGAAATACAAGATAGGCATTCAGGCGCTCGCCGAGTCCGGAGGAGCGGGCATCCCCATCTTCAAGCCGAGGGCCGATAACAGGGAAGTCCTGGTCAGAATCCAGGCCGCCGAACAGGTCAACGCGGTCGCGGTGGGAATGGACATAGACGCAATCGTTTTTAAGACCATGACGATGAAAAACCAGGCCGTCGGGCCCAAAAGCCCCTCAGATATCAAGGAGCTCATCGGCTCCACCCGCGCACCCTTCATTTTAAAAGGGATAATGACGGTACACGACGCAGTACTCGCAGTCGAGGCGGGCGCCCACGGCATTGTAATCTCCAACCACGGGGGCCGCGTCCTCGACGAAATGGCGGGCACCATGGACGTTCTCGAGGAGATCGTACGCGAGGTGCGCGGACGCATCCGCATCATGATCGACGGGGGATTCCGCACCGGAGTGGACATTCTCAAGGCGTTGGCGCTGGGCGCGGACTTTGTGCTCATCGGACGCCCTGTGGCGATAGCCGCAGTCGGCATGGGCGCGCGGGGCGTGAGCTTTTACCTGAATTCCCTCAGGCGCGAACTCGAAGAGGCGATGATCCTCACCGGCTCTGAACGGATTGCCGATATTTCCGGCGATGTAGTCCGGCGTCTCGCAGAGCGAAGCCCGACGGCCGTATGAGCCCGGTGAAGGCCGCCGATACCGATTAAAACGATTGCGTTGCGTCTCCCTACGCGTTATCATATTCCCATGATGAAACGTCTAATGGCGCTTTTTATCGTCGCATCGATCATCCCTGTTACGAGTCCGGTTGCGGCCGACCAGATACAGTTAGCCCGGTTTCTGGGCACATGGCGCCTCCTGTACAAGGGAAACTATGGCTACACATTCCAGTTCCATAAGAATTACCGGTCGGTCTGCATCATACACCTTAACACAAGCGCCGTTGTCTTCAAGGGCATCTATACCCTTGAAGACGATAAAACGGTCAGGATCAACATCTATGAGATGAAAAACGACTGCAACGCCCGGAGGCCTTCGACAGGCACCGGGTTCACCAAAACTTTATCAACCTATTTTATCTTCCGCGCCGCCTTCTCCGGCCCCAAAAACGCGCCGGTCCTCTTGCTTTCGCCTTCCAGGACGGTCATAGACGGGCGTTCGTCTGAAGGCTATTTCGAACCCGAAATCCGTCTTGCGAGGGCCCCATAGCCGATCGCTTGAAGTCCGCGAGCATTAAAAATATAATAATAAAATCGGCGCGTTATATTCGTATACGGCGTTAATCGGCATGAAAATCGAGGAAGTCACTTTTCAGAATAACCGGGGCGCCCGTCTCGACGGGAGGATCCATCATCCCGACGGACCCTCCCGCGGCGGTGTCGTCTTCTGCCACGGCCTTTTTTCATCAAAGGACGCATATAAAATCGTTAACCTGTCGGGCGAAATCACCGCGGCCGGATTCACCCTTCTGGCCTTCGATTTCTCGTTCGTCTCCGCAATGCCGGGAAGCTTCCGGGACTTCTCGATTTATCAGGAGGTCTGCGACCTCGAATCGGCTGCGTCCTTTCTCCTCGAAAGGGGTGTCTCCTCCCTGCACCTCGCCGGTTCGAGCATGGGCGGCGTTGTCGCGCTGCTCTTCGCCGCCTCAAGGCCCGCATTTCTGCGCTCCCTGACCCTCATCGCCACGCCGGTCGATCTTTCAAATCTCCTTGCGACGCTATCCGGAAGCGTGGATTTTAAGAATCTACCTAAAGGAGGCACGACCACAATAGACGGCATTCCCATCCATAACGAATTCTTTCACGAGGCGCTTTCTCTGGACATGCAAGAGGCGATGCGTTCGGTTAGCGTACCCGTTCTCGTCATCCATGGCGCGCGGGACGCCGTCGTCGACGTTCAAAACGCGCACCTCCTCGAGGATTCGCTCGTCGCTGAAAACAGGGTCATCCTCGTCCCCGATGGAGACCATAACCTTACGCGCAAAGAAGACATCCGGCTGCTGAGAAGCGCGATTATTCCCTGGATAAGTACTCACGAAAAAAACGCCGGTCGTGACCGGTGACTGGCGGGCAAATCCATGCGGACACTGTTGAATATAAAAACCAGACGGCGGATCAATGGCAGGTTCGTAACGGTATGCGCGACCATTTCAGTCGAGGCCACCGTCAACCTTCCCGGTCGTGGGGGTTGACGGCGCCGGTCCCTTCAGTTCGACCTTGTACTTTCATTCACCTCGAGGTCCTCGATCTTCGCAACGTCCTCGAACCTGATATCGAGGCCCAGAACGCCGACAAGATTATCGTTGGCATCGGCGATGGGGCCAGAAACCGTTATCATGAGACTCCCGGTTATCTTCGAGGTGAAAATATCCGAAACATGGATCTTCCCGGTCTTCAACACGGTGATGAACCAGTCGCGGTCCGAGTAATTTTTGTCTATTAGGTTTTTGTCGTATTTCGACCTGTCGGTGATCTGCGCTATATGTCTGGTCACCTTGTCACCGTTTATATCCACCACGTACGCGAAGGACACGAAGGGATACTCCTCGACGAGATCCCGCAGCAGCACCTCCTGTTTCTCACGCTGCATGGACTTGATGTTTGGGTTTTCCAGGAACCGCTCGAGCAGCGAAAAGGCGTACTTTTTCTCGCGGAACTTGATCCGGTCGAAATCGGAAATGAAGTATACGGGCAGGTGCTTGCGCGCGAGCTTTTCCAGCTCCTCGTTCGACATCGAGGTCTCGCGACCCGCCTCGTACTGCTTCAGAATTTCCTTGTGCATGCCGATGACACCGGGGTGTTTTTTATCGATGGAACCCTCTCCGGCGAGGCCCAGGTGGCTGTTCAGCCATCGGGATATCCCCGCCGTCCCGCTTTTGTCGGTAATGGCGATGGCGATAGGCCTCTTTAAAAGTTTCTCGGTATTGAAGATGTTGTATATCTCCTCGTTCTTGATAAGCCCGTCCACGTGGATGCCGGCGCGCGTCACGTTGAAATCGGCGCCGACGAACGGGAAGTTGTCGGGGATCTTGAAACCGATCGATTCGAAGTAATGAGCCATATCGGTGATCGCGGTGAGGTCTATACCCTCATCATCGCCCGTAAGCGAAAGGTATTCGACCACCATCGCCTCGAGCGGAGTATTACCGGTGCGCTCGCCGAAGCCGAGGAGCGTCGTGTTGACGGTCTCGCAGCCGTACATCCAGGCATAGGTCGCGTTGGTGAATCCGCGGTGAAAATCGTTGTGGCCGTGCCACTCCAAAAGCTCTCCGGGCATGCCGCCCTCGTCGATCATCGCGCGGATCATTCGCGGCACCGAACGCGGAAGCTCCGCCATGGGGTAGGTCACACCATAGCCCATGGTGTCGCACAGGCGTATCTTGACGGGGATCTTCCCCTTCTCCATAATGCGTACCAGCTTCTGCGTGAAGGGTATGACGAACCCGAAAAAGTCGGCCCTGGTAATATCCTCGAAGTGAAGCCGGGGGATGATATTATTCTCGAGCGCCGTATAAACGATCTCCAGGTAGTCTTCCATAGCCTCGCGGCGGGTCTTGTTGAGTTTCAGGAAGATATGGTAATCCGATACCGAGGCAAGGATGCCCGTTTCCTCGATTTTCATCTCTTTGACCAGTTCGAAGTCCTCTTTGTTCGCCCGGATCCAGGAGGTGATGCGCGGATATTTATACCCCTTGCTGCGGCAGCGCTCCACCGCCTCGCGGTCCTTCCGGGTGTAGAGGAAAAACTCGGAATGCGTGATGAGGCCGTTCGGCCCGGCCAGGCGGCGCAGGAAGTCGAAGATGTGCCCGACCTGATCCACGGTATACGGCGGCCGGGCCTGCTGGCCGTCGCGGAAAGTGGTGTCGGATATACGGAACCTTCCGGCCGGCACGAGCGGAATCATCTCGTTTCCGAACGGAATGCGGCATATTTTATCGTATGGAAAGATATCCCGGTAGAGGTTGGGCGACGGAGTGTCGTCCAGCTCGTGGTTTTTCATCGCTTTCGCGAATTTGATACTCTCTTTTCTCTCTATCGCCATGGTTCCCTCGTTTTCAGAAAATCTGTTGTAACCACGTGAAATACGGGGTTTGCCCGGTTATTCAGCAACTCTTGAGAATACCCCGGTGAAAAGCGGGCTCGAAGTGCTGTTAGTTCGCGTTTCTATAGAAGTATATGTCAAACAAAAAACCGAATCATTTTTTATTGCTGTGCCAGCGGGATTTTAGCTTGATTTCCATCACTCCTCCGCGCTTATAGGTGAACGATCTGGAAGGTACAGCGATGCTCGATATCTACATAATGATTTTTGGGGCCTTTCTTCTGCTCACGGGGGGAGTCGAAGTAGTCGCCCCCCTTCGGGTGTACGCCGTCTGGCGGCGCTGGATCGCTCACCGCCTCTTTTTCCTCCACGGCGCCATGCTGATCGTTACGGGACTTCCGTTAACCTGCGCCGGCGGCTCTATGTCCGGTCGCATCATTTTCTCGCTGGGATTGTTGCTGGTTTTCGCCGGGCCGTTTATTTTATTGTACGCCGACAGGGTCCGCGCCCTTTTCCAGTCCGCCACTTCGGACATGGATACGTCCGCGGCGCGCCGGTTGATTCTTTTTGACGCCGCCCTGCGCATCGCAATCGGACTGTTTATGGTTTTCGCCTCTCGGCGCGTCTTTGTTTTCTGAATCAGTTTCTCGCCCGCACGCTGTCGCCCGGAATTATCTCGCCCTCCACCTCTATACAGAGGCGTCGGTTGCTCTTGTTGAGGATGTTGTCGCGCAGCCACCTTGACGCGAGGAAGGCCATTTCGGAGGTCGGCTGGCGCACCGTCGTGAGCAGCGGCACGGCCACGCGCCTGAGAGGGGAGTCGTCAAACCCCGTTACGGAAACGTCATCGGGCACGCTTTTACCCATTTCCTGGAGCCGGTTGATCAGCCCGATCGCCGTATAATCGTTGAAGCAGAGCACCGCGTCGCATCCATTTTCAACGAAACCGCGCGCCGCACTCTCATCCACACCGAATATGGAGTCCACCGAAATGCTGATGGGCTCCTGCGCGCCGGCCTCCCGTATCACCGTGGAATAACCGCGGCAGCGATCGGTATTATTCGGATTTCCGGCGTTTCCAAGGTAGCCGATTCTTCGATGCCCGCTTTCAATCATCATCCGTGTGAGGCTCAGCATACTTTTAAAATAATTGCACGAAACGTAGTTTTCTCCCGGTATTACGCGGCTTATGAACACGTATGGGATCTTCAGCTCGGCGAGTTTTCTGCGTTCGCTTTCCCCGACACTGCGGTAGGCGAAAAGAACCCCGTCGACGCAGGCGGCCTCCTCGCCGAGCGAATGGAGAAAGTTACCGATCGGCGCGACCTCCACCCGTTTTTTTTCGGCACCGAAGGCCTCATTTATCGCGCCGACGAGCTCGGAGATGTTCAGAAAGGGGTTGACCGAAAGCTCCTCCTCCTCGGGGATGACGACGAGCAGGTCGAGCATCGAACGGGTGAGATGACGCTTCCGCGAGCGCGGCCGAAAATCGTGCTGCCCGGCGACCGCGAGAATGCGCTTCCGCGTCTCCGCCGACACGCCGGGCTCGTTATTGAGCACACGCGAAACGGAGCTTATCGAAACGCCGCAGCGCTTCGCGATATCCTCCAGACGACGCGCACGGTCAATCTTTACCGCCATACCAATCCACGCCTTCCTACAGAATCATCCGACAATAATCCTCACTCAATGTGATCGATCAAGCGACTTCACCGAAGCCTCCCAGAGGCCGGCCAGGTACATCGCGCCCAGTGCCCTGTCGTACAACCCGTAACCGGGGCGCCCCTTCTCACCCCAGATCATCCTGCCGTGGTCCGGGCGGATCGCCCCGTCAAATCCAGCCTCCGCCAGCAGGCGGATCACCCGGTACATGTCCAGATCGCCCGCATCGGTGCAGTGCGCCGTCTCGTGAAATTTTTTTTCCCCGGTGCGCCGGATGTTCCGCGCGTGCACAAACGGCACACGGCGCATCCGAACGAAACGTTCCATCGCGCTGGTCAGGTTCATCTGTATATTGGGGCCGAGCGAACCGGTGCAGAAGGTGATGCCGTTCGAGGGACTGTCCACCAGGCCCGTCAGGCGCTCGAGCGCCGCCTCGTCGGTGATGATGCGCGGGAGCCCGAAGATCGACCACGGCGGATCATCGGGATGGATTCCCATGCGCACGTCGCTCTCTTCGGCCACGGGCACCACGCGTTTCAGAAAATACTCCAGATTGCTCCACAGGTCCCCGGGACCGATGTTCGTATAGGCGTCGAGCAGCGACCGGAGCGCTTCGACGTTGTAGCTCGTCGCCCATCCGGGAAGGTCGAGCACCCCCCGGTTCAGATCGATCGCCGCAATCGCGTCGTGATCGTACGCGAGCGCCGTCGAGCCGTCGGCAAGCCTAAGCGACAGGTCTGAGCGCATCCAGTCGAATACCGGCATGAAGTTATAGCACAGGATGGGAATGCCGAGCGAGCCCATGTTCCGGATGCTTCGACAGTAGTTTTCGATAAAACCGTCCCGCGTCGGCAGCCCCAGCTTTATGTCTTCGTGGACCGGGATACTTTCGATAACCGTGAGTTCCAGTCCCTCCGCCTCGACCGATTTTTTCAGCGCCGCGATTTTTTCAAGCGGCCATTCGTCTCCGACCGGCACGTTATACAGGGCCGATACAATCCCCTTCACGACCGGGATCTGCCTGATATATCGCAGGGGGATTGGGTCTTCGGTGCCGTACCATCTGAAGGTCATTTTCATGGTCCGTCCTCCTTGTTCTCCTATACGCCCGAATACGCGGAGAAGCCGCCATCAACGGGAATCACCGTCCCGGTGACGAAGCCCGACGCCCGCTCGTCGACCAGCCACAGGAGCGTACCGACCAGTTCCTCCGGCATCCCGAAGCGGCCCATGGGCGTGTGGGCCAGTATCTTTCCGGCCCGGGGGGTGGGCGTGCCGTCGGGCTGTACGAGGAGAGCTCGATTCTGCTCGGTCAGAAAAAAGCCGGGGGCCATCGCGTTCACCCGAACATTCACCTTCGCCAGATACACGGCCAGCCACTGCGTGAAATTGCTCACCGCAGCCTTCGCCGCGCTGTACGCCGGAATCCTGGTGAGCGGCCGCAGCGCGTTCATCGACGAGACGTTTATCACCGTGCCGCCGCGATCGACCATATCGCGGGCGAATTCCTGCGTTGCCAGGAGCGTGCCGATGAAATTAAGCCCGAAGACGAACTCGACGCTTTTGCGGTCCAGATCGAAGAACGTGTTCGCGGAATCGCTTCCGGAAAGCGGCTCCCCAGGGGAGAGCCAGTCGTGCGCGGTCGTACCCTTCGGATGATTACCCCCCGCCCCGTTTATCAGAATATCGCAACGGCCGAATTCCATACGTACCCTTTCCGCCGCCGCGCGCAGGCTGCCGGCCTCGAGCACATCGGCCGTCACCCCGATCGCCCTGCCTCCCCCATCGCCGATCCGCCGCGCGCGATCGACGGCCGCATCCTCGTTCAAATCGAGAATCGCCACGCGCGCGCCGCACCCAGCAAGGGCCTCGGCGAACACGCCGCACAGCACTCCAGCCCCGCCGGTAATAACGGCCACTTTACCGGAAAGATCGACACGAAAGGGTATGTCCATTTGAATTACTCCCTGTTGTCATTCCAGATGAAAGGCCGAAGGCCTTCCCACCCGGGCCGTCGGCGACTTTCATTCCAATCGATATATTTCCACTTTCGCGCGTCCCGTCAATACCTTCCATACAGCGGCCCGAGCGCGGCGCAGGCCCGGAAATCCGCGCCCTCAGGATCGGCGGTGCCGAACATGTCCCACGCGGACGGCCGAAAGAGCGCCTCATCGTTCACGTTGTGCATGGCCACCGGGATGCGCAGTATCGATGCCAGGCTTATCATATCGGCCCCCGTGTGCCCGTAGCACAGCGCGCAATGGTTCGCCCCCCAGGCGCGCATCACCGCGTAGACGCTCCCGAAAACGCCCTTCCCGGTCAGTCGCGGGACGAAGAAGGTCCTCGGCCAGGTGGGGTCGGTCCTCCCGACGATTTCCGCACGCACGTCCGGCGGCAGGTCGATCGTGAAGCCCTCGGCAATCTGCAACACGGGACCGAGCCCCTTGACGAGGTTCAGCCGCGTCATGGTCATCGGCATGCCGCCCGGCGTACGATAGGCCGACGAAAATCCCCCTCCCCTGAAGGTGACGAGCTTGGCCGGTCCCCATTCGGTCGCCCGCAGACAGAGCCCGGTCTCTTTGGGTGAAATTTCCCAGAATGGCTTGATCGCCGGCGCTCCGTCCTTCATCTGAGCGCCCGCCCCGTCCAGCGCCGCGGCGCCGGAATTCGTAAGATAGATGAAACCATCCGCGAGCGGACCTAATGGACTCATCCCGCTCACATGTTTTATCGCCCCGGGACTCCAGTAGGTCCGCACGTCGGCGAATATCTGCGCCGTTCCGGTAAGCAGGTTTCCGAAGAGCATACCGGCGGCGTTCAGCGCGTCGTTTTCGGTCGCGAGTATGTACGGGGCGCGAATACCGTTCCAGTCGAACGACGAGTTGAGTACCGCCTCCATGAAATCCCCGGTGGGGAAATGGTCCGTCCACTGCCGCTGGCCCTGGAAACCCGCCGCGAGCGCGTTGTGGCCCTCGGATTCCTCGACGTGGCCCATCTCGGCAAGCCTCGGATTGCCGACCATCAGGTCCCGCGCCACCAGGGCAATTTTTACCGATACCTCCCAGTCGCCGTTCAACTGGCGCCTGGTACGACGAATGCCTGCAGGATTCGGATCGGCCGTCTCCGCGCAGTTGGCGCGCACCCACTCCATGGCCCTTTCGAACTCCTCTGCGTCGTAGATGCCGCGCTCGAGGCGACGCACGAACTCCGACATGTCGACATATTCGGTACGCATGCCGAGAAACGCTCGGAAAAAATCATGGTCCACCATCGAACCGGCGATCCCCATCGAGACCCCGCCCATCGAGAGGTAGGAGGTCCCCCGCATGGTGGCGACGGCGATCGCCGCGCGCGCGAAGCGAAGGATCTGCTCGCGCACGTCCCCGGGAATCGAGAAATCGGTCTCGTCCTGCATGTCGCGGCCGTAAATCTTGAACACTGGCAGGCCCGCCTGGACCCCGGCGGCGGAGGCGCCGGCAAGATACACCGCACCGGGCTTTTTCGTCCCGTTGAATCCCCATATCGCGCGCGGCATCCACGGGTCCAGATCGATGATCTCGGCCGCGTAGCACCAGCAGCGTGTTACATCGATCACCGCGCCGACGCCCTCCTTACGGAACAGCTCAAAACAGCGCGCGGCCTCCGCCGCGCCGCCCGTCGTGAAATCGGGCACCACGCA
>DATIKU010000023.1 GCA_035477215.1 Spirochaetota bacterium
ATCGGAATGCTGGAGGATGAATTCAATCTCCAGCGGCACCAAGCGCACGTTGATAGGGACAAACATCGCCCCGAGCTTATGCACCGCCAGATAGCTGTAATACGCCTCGATGCTGTTCCCGTGCATGAAGGCCACCTTGCAGCCTTTTTTAACCTCGAACTCCGCAAGGCCTGCGGCAAGGGGATCGGTGATCTCATCAAGCTCTTTCCACGTCTTGCGATCCCATTCGTCGGTCCGGTAATTGACGGCGACGACCGCTTCCCTGTCAGGAAAATCGACGACGTTCCTCTGGAGCATTTCAGGAATGGTTTTCGGTATCATATACATGCGGCATTCCTCCTCTTGGTTGTATGGGATTCTGTTTCTGTTTAATGAAATCCCGATTGCAAATTCCCTGCGACGCACCACTTGTGTGATGAGGTTACCACTATACTTTTATCCTAAGGGTGGCCCGGTGCTGCGCAAATACGGCTTCCATGGCAATATTGTGAAATATCACTTAATATTTGATAGAAGTAGTTAAATAATACAAATTAAATATCCAGGAAAGTACCCTCCCCTCGGAGCACAGTTCCTCCCGACATAAGGCATGATATCGGAAGTGACTTCAAGGGGAAAACGCCCTCTCCCCGCAAAAAAGCCCCTTGACAGGGGCCTTAAAATTTTGCGCGAACTCGGCGATACTCTTTTCCACGTCTATGATGCGCCCGTTGATGAACACCTTGTTGCTCCACGATTCCACGGTGCCCACCAACGAAGTAGAGTGGAAAAAGATCAGGCGTAGATCAGTTTTCCGCGAGGTTTCGGGATCTCCCTTCCCATCTTATGGGCCGTTTCGATCCATTCATCGATAATTCCATGTACGTTTGCAAGCGCATCCTCATAGCTTGCACCGTCGGACATGCAGCCGGGAAGCTCGGGCACCTCGGCGAGAAACGCCTGATCATCCTCGCTCCAGTAAATGATTACTTCATATTTATGCCTGTTCATCGTCGTCTCCTAACTTGTACTTGGTGATCACATTTCTCACCTGCTTTACCTGGTACGGTTTCGCCTTGCTTCCCAACGGCTGAATGTTGATGATTTCAACAACGTTGTCTTTATAATAGATATGGTGGTCACCCTTGATTCGTTCACTGAATCCCAGGCGTTGTAACACGCCGCATAGCTCCTGAAATTCGATGTTTTTGTCATGGCGTCCTGTAAGAATTTTGTTCAGCAGTTTTTCAAATTGACTCATAGTTCTCCACGTGATTCTTCAAATATAGCGGCATGGTCATATTTTTCAAATCATTTTATTGATGTCGCCGTCAAATGAAGCTCCCATGAGAGGCGTACTTCAACCCCCAAGCGATAGTAATAAAACGATAAATATTGAAAAATTCCTTATTTTCTTCATGGTTAGATGTTCCTGCTTATTATAATTTACTACATCCCATTTATCCTCTTTGCCAGGTTCTTCGTGAAGTTCGCCGCCCCCGTGTCCAGGTCCAGCATGGAGCTCACGGCCTCCTTGTGGGCGAACTCGGCGATACCCTTTTCCACGTCGATGATGGGCCCGTTGATGAACACCTTGCCGCTCCATGACTCGACGCTTCCAACCAGCATTTTCTCCGCCGATAAAAGTTTCCCCACCTGCACCGCGCAGGACGTGTCCGTGCAGCCGTCTTGACGAAGGCTTGCTCTTTCAGGATGGCGTTCATTGCCGACCGTTCGATCACCTTGAACTGGCCGGTGTTGATGAGCTCCGTGCGGAGCCATTCGCTCACGCGCGAGGCGTCGGCCTTGGACACGCCCTTTCCGTCGAAGTCGATGACGGCGATGAGGAGCATGTCAGTGTTTTTTACCATAGTAATAGTTTTTGATTGTGCTGATTTCAGCATCTGAATTATTTGTGAATTTCCTTCTTTTCCGCGAATATTAAATCATCGATGTACACAACGGCACCCTTTCTAAGCAGCATTTGAACAATAGTGGAATGATTAGTCCGTACTGTATAGGTCAAAGCAGTCCAACACCTCCCCCGTTCGCACACTCGAGAATTTTCATCGGCTCCTTTTTCAAGCAGAAACTTTACCATATCGGTTTTTCCTTGATAAGACGCATACATCAGTGCTGTCACTGTTCCCGATATTTCATTTATATCGGTTCCTTTGTCCAGCGGGGCTTTTACCGTTATAACATAACCTTCACCCGCTGCACGAGAGAGCGGAGAAAGACAACCCACAAGCGTTAGTAAACACACTAAAAGCAGTAAAATATTTTTGCCTTATTCATAAATGGATATCCTCACATTTTATTAGCTTTTTGACATTTAGGGAACCTCTATAAATTACCCTTTGCTTGCTTTTTAATGTTTTTTAAGTTTCACCAATTGGGTTTTACCCATGGCGTGCCTGCCAGCACTTGCATCATTACAATAATCCCATGTACTTTTACCGCTCAGCATCAATTCTATGCATAGGAGCAGTATCGCCGCATATTATACGCCAGGTTGATCATTCCAACCGATTCCGAAATTCGTTTCAATCCAATGCATCGCAGATAATTACCTTTCATCCAGTGTATCATTCCGAAAACATGTTCAATGCGAGCCCTGGTGCGTGATTTCTTACTATTGTGTTCCCGTTGCTTCGCCGTCAAACATTTATGCCGATATCCTTTTTAATGAATCTTGCTGATAAACCCCCGCCTGACAAAACGCTTTCCGATGTATTCAGGTCGATACGCACCATCTCCTCATACGGGCTCCTTTTTCCCACGCGGCGTACCTATGATTTCGAAAAGTGGGCGGGAGTCGTGAACCTCGGCGCCAGGGACCGTATAATCGAGAATAAATTTTCGCTTTCGGTCTACCGCAAGATGGTTCTTATAGCCGAAATATGTACGATCATTTTCTCCGCCCACCGGGCCTCTATGTCTTTCTGCCTTTTCTTGTTCTCGCCCCGGGCTCAAGGAGAAGTTCACTCCTCCTTGATATACCTGTTCACCTCACGCGTGTTCCTCTGGCGAGGCACCTCCACAAATGAAGCATCCACTATCTTGCCCGATTTCGCCATCAAATTCGCCTTCTCGATCTGATGGTTGAACTTTCTAAAGGCCTTCCTGGAAATACCATGCTCCCTGAAGCGTTCCTTAATATAGCCATATCGTCTTCGCGTCCGGCATCTGATGCATCGTCTCTCCACCGGATACAAAACGCTCGAAGCTTCGCCGGTCTTTGAGCTGAAACTCCATCTGGTCATCTGAAAGACCTTAAAGATGCTGCAATATAACCACGCGAAACATCATCACTTCGTCAAAAGGCTTCCGCCCGGCATTCCTTATATTGTCAGGGTTCTCAATTCGTATCTCTTTAAGTATAGGACGAAACGATTCCCATTTTATTTTCTCATTAAGCACAAGCAATGGATCGCCAAGCTTCGTCAACTCCTCCAAACGCTCGATCTCATCGAACAATCCACGCTGTTTCATAATTTACGCCTTTTTGTGATTGATTTCTGTGGACTATTTCGCCATACTCCCCCTTGTCAATTAATTCACCTGATAAAATTGATTTTTAGAGGTTCACTTATTAATATGGATAAAATGATTTATAATATGATTTTGACAGCCATACTTCTTCCTCTACCGGATTATTTTTTAATGCATAGAGATATCCATCCAGAAAGCGAAAAGATCAGCACTCCCGAAAAGGAAATGATTGCCTTATATGGAAGGGAGAAAGTTGCGCGGTTTATCGATCCGGAGCTTTTTGAGAAAAATCATGTAGTTGCGTATTACGGGCACCCGAATTCAAAAATTATGGGTATTGTTGGGCGGCTTTCAAAAGAAAAACTAGCTGCTACCCTGAAGGAAAAAGCAGCGCTGTATGACAACCTGAACGGCGAAAGAGGGGTCATTCCGGCAATTTACATCATACACGGAACCTGTCAACCGGCCGGGAATATCAATATCATCAACCAGGACCTTGTCAAATCATATATTGATCTGGCAATTGAAAATGATTTTCTTGTGTTCCTTGATCATCAGATCGGCAAGTATTCATTGCAACACGCAATGAATTTGCTGCTTCCCTATCTGAAATATCCGAATGTGCATCTCGCCATAGATCTGGAATGGCGGACAACGCGACCGATGGAAGTAATCGGATTTATAACGGGAAACGAGTTGAATGATATTCAGGCGATGATGCAGAAATATATCATTGATAACAATATTCCGGGGAAAAGAAAGCTCGTTTTCCATCAGTTTAATTACAAAATGCTCAGAAATTCGTCGCTTGTTAAAGCGGCCTATGATCCGGTTCTTCTTGTGCACACCACTTCCGGCTGGGGCAGGCCGAAAGAAAAGCTGGCCACTCATGAGCGCAATGCCAAGGTATCGAATATTCCGTACAAGGGGTTTAAACTCTGGTATTACTATTCATCTAAAAAGGGGGTTCATTATGATGAACCGCTGATGTCCCCTTCCGAAGTTCTTGCTCTGAAACCCCAGCCGGGCCTTATCATTTATCAGTAAAAGCGATTATTATTCTAAGATGATCGTGGACAGAGCTGTATTTTATATAAAAACAGTTTATTCGTACACCTCAAATGAATGATAGAAATAAAAAAAATCTGGATTCCCGCAAAGTCAATTGATAGGAGTATCGAAAATCAGGATTCCCGGAAAGTTAACCCAAATTCCCTGTTTTTTCAAAAAAATCGCGCAGTTTTTCTAAAAGCAGAAGAGAAAAAAAGCGGTTCACACAAAATGTTTCGATCAGGCATGCTTTTCACAAGAAAAGCAGTAACAAGATAGAAAATGAAGGGATTTTTTACCGGCAGGACATAGTAAACCGTATATCGGAAAAGCGCTGAAAAAAAGAACCGCATAAAAAAATCATTCATCCACTAAAACCTTCTCGTCAAGTCCAGGAGGAGCTTTATTCGAATTTTGTGCTGAATGATTCATGTTTGCCTCCATGTTTTTGGAGGCATTATATTTCAAGGCCCCACGCAGGGGATAACGTGGGGAAATTGACGCTTGCCATTCGATGAACTTTCCGTGTTGATTATTATTTAATTTGATTCCATGACTTCGCCGGCCGGCCCGGGAGTCCGAGAAAAAAAGCGATACTATTCCACCCACGCATCCACCGGCCCGCCGCCGAGGATGCTCCGCACCGCGTTCACTTTCGCGTAGTGCCCGCCGGTAATGTAGAACATGGCGCCCTCGCGCCCGAGGAGCTTTCGAGCGCTCGCCCGGGGTGAAAGGCCCCTGCCGTGCAGCTCGAGCACGTCGTCGCGCAGCCGCGTCATGAAGGCGACCTTTTCCCCGAGCTGTTTGGTCCCGTCGCGCACCACGCCGAGCAGGCCGCAGAATATCGTATCGACATCGAGTTTCGCGAGATCCATGAGAGATTGAAGTAGAAGGCCGTAGTCCTCGTCGCGCCTGAAGTATTTGATCTTTCTGCCGCAGAAGACGTCGCCGGTGAAGAGCCATTTTCTGTCGGGCTCGTAGAGGCAGATATGGTCGCAACTGTGCCCCGGGGCGAAGAGCACGCTGAAGGAGTGGTTCGCGGTGCGAATGGTTTCCCCGATCGGCTGCGCCGCGGAGCCGTCCGGACGCTTCCAGACCACGAGCTGGTAGGGCTCCAGGGGCATCCTGCCGGGATCGGCAATCCAGGGGATGGCGCGATCGTGAGCGTAGATTGTCGGACCCTGGGCCGCGGCCAGGGCTGCGTTGTTGCCGGTGTGGTCCTCGTGGTGGTGGGTGTTTACGATTGTCCGCACCGTCCGTCCACGCAGGGCGTCCATGAATTCGCGACGCGCGGCGATGGTGCCGGTGTCGATGAGGAGGTCGTCGACGAGAAAGGCGCGCACCCAGTAGGGCACCACCGGTCCGAGGCTCCTGCCCATCCTGAAAAGCGTTACGTCCTTATGCGTTGATGTGATCAGCATGCCGCCTCCCTGCCGGGCGTGATCCCGCGGGCTTGCCGCCGGTCCCTGGTTTCGTCGTATTTCAGATTGGAGCTCATCTTTTCGAGCAGCAGAAAGAGCGTCCGCGACTGGCGCGCGGAGAGCCCGCCGAACAATCGCTCGTTCATCAGCGCCGAAATCTCACCGAGGGCGGGTATAATCTTTACGGCTTTTGGCGTGATGGATATCAGCGTGGCGCGGCCGTCCTCCGGGTCGGCGACCCGTTTGAAGTAGCCGTGCCTCTCGAGGGCCTTCACCACGCCCGTGATGGTCGACTTATCCTTGTACGTGCGCCGGGCGATCTCTTTCATGGACATCGGACCGCCGGCGGCGACGATCATGAACACGTCGCCAAAGGAGGGGGCTATGCCGTTGATGCCCCTGCGGGTCATTTCGCGCTCGAGAATGCAAAGCGCCCGCCGGCGCAGCCGCCCGAGGGCGTAGACGAGGTTGTTCCTTTCGATCTTCATCGCGGTATGCAATGCAGGATAATAGTTTGGTAGTAAACTATGTGCGGGCGTTCTGTCAAGTCCTTTTGGTATTCGGTGGGCGGCACGATGATTCTCCGCTCTAAAAAACTTCTTGTATAATTTCGAATTCAGTGCACATCATCGGGCTTCCCCATATCGAATAATTGCATGGAGCGGCCCATGAATCCCACGCTCAGTAAGTGGTTTAAAATCTCCGCGATCGCAATTGTCGCGCTTGTCGTCATCGCATTCATTTCTTTCCAGGTATTTTTCAGGCTCGCGGTACCGTCGTATACCGGCACCGTCGACATTCCCGGCCTGAAAGAACCGGTCGAGGTCCGCACTGATGACCATGGCATTCCGCACATCCTGGCCAAAAACGACGAGGACCTGTTCTTCGCGCAGGGCTACATCACGGCCCGCGAGCGGATGTTTCAGATGGACCTCACGCGCCTGGCCGGCAGGGGCGAGCTCTCCACGTTCTTCGGCGAGAAGACGCTGGAGACCGACCGGTATTTCAAGACGCTCGGCTTTTATCGCGCGTCGACAGACGAGTACAGACGACTTTCGCCGCCAACGAAACTCGCGGTCGACGCGTACACCCGGGGCGTGAACGCGTACCTGGCCACGACGAAGCGCCTGCCGCGCGAATATTTCATTCTGGGAGCGAAGCCTTCTGAGTGGAAAGCCGAGGACTGCCTGGTCGGGGCGCTCCTCATGTCATACCGCCTCAGCGCGCCGCGCTCGACCAAGGCGATCCTGCAGCGCATTTACGACTACGCCGGCGCGGCGACGCTGAACAGGCTGCTGCCGTGGGTGCCCGCCGACGCGCCGGTGATCTCCGGCGAGCCGCCGCGCGCATCGTCGGCCGTCACCGTTCGTGACCCGGGGACTCGAAACGCGCGTCGCGACGAGACCGCCGCTGCTGAGCCCTTTTGTCCGGTCCTCATGCGCCAGCGCGCGAGCAACTGGATGATCTTCTCCGGCTCCCGCACCGCCACGGGCAAGGCCGTCTTTACGGGAAGCCCGGACCTCGAGGCCGTCATCCCCTCGCTCTTTTACCTGGTGCACCTAAAGGGCGGCTCTTATGACGTCATCGGCGGTTCGATCGCGGGTCTGCCGGGCGTGCACGCGGTCGGCTTTAATGGAAGGATAGCATGGAGCATCACCGTGGGGAACGGCGACAATGTGGACTTTTTCGTCGAGAAGCCGGATCCGGCGAACCCGAACCGGTACCTCACGGAAAACGGATACAGGAATTTCACGGTCATCGAAGATCCGATAAAGGTTAAAGTTAAGGGCGGTTTCCGCGAGGAGAAGCTCACCGTGCGCGTGTCGCGCCATGGCCCCGTGATAAGCGCGGTGATGAAGGCCTTCCCGCCGAACTGCGCCATGCTGTGGCCGGGGCTCATGGGGCGTGATGGATCCATGGACGGCCTGCTCACGCTCAACCGGGCGCGTACCTTCGCCGAGTTTCGCTCGGCGCTCGGCATGGTGCGCGGGGCGAGCGTCCATTTAGGTTACGCCGACGTCGATGGCAACATCGGCTACCAGTACGTGTCGACCCTGCCGGTGCGCAAAGGCGGCGAGAACCCGGTGGCCATGCCGGGCGAGAAGGGCGCCCATGACTGGACGGGCTTTCTCCCTTACGAGCGGCACCCGTACGAATACAATCCGAAAAAGGGGTACGTCGCCTCATTTAACCAGATGCCGGAGACCGCGCCCTTCTACGGCACGGCCTTCTTCCTCTTCGAGCGCGGCTACCGCTTCGAGGAGATGGTGCGCACGAAGGAGCGTTTCACGATCGACGAGATCCGCGCCATGCAAAACGACACCGGCTCGAACCTGGCGAAGCGCTTCGTGCCGTATATCGCCGCCGCCTGCGCGAAGGACGCGTACCTCGCGCCCTACGCGAAGAGGCTCGAGGCATGGGACCGTTTCGTGAGCACGGAGAGCGTCGAGGCGACCATCTTCAACGCATTCGTGACGAAGCTCATCGGCAACACCTTCACCGACGAGCTCGGCGCGAAGATCGTCGACGAGTTTTTCAAGGACCTGTATGTCTCCATTCCCGTGCAGTGGCTCATCCGCTACCTTGACGAGCCGGGCGGCGGCTTCTGGGACGATATGACGACGAAGGACGTCCGCGAAACGCGCGACGACATGATCGCCAAAAGCATGAGGGACGCCCTCGCGCAGATCGGCGAGAAGTTCGGCGCAAACGAGAAGAAATGGGCATGGGGGCGCGTCCACAAAATGATGATCAAGCACCCCCTGGGCACGGTCCTGCCTTTCCTCAATCTGGGGCCCTACGAGTACGCGGGCGACGATTTCACGATCCACGCCGGATGGTGGGACCGTTACAATCCCTTCGATATGAAAAGCGGCGCGGCCATCCGTCTCGTCGTTGACATGGCGGACCTTTCGACCATGACGGTGATGAGCCCGCCCGGGCAGTCGGGCCATTACCTGAGCCCGCATTACGCCGACCTGGCCGAGACCTGGGCGAAGGGCGGACAGGTGAGCGCTCACTATACGTCGGCGGAAAAGCTCGACAGGGTGCTCTCGCTCGCGCCGGCGAAGCGGTGACGCGGGGGCCACATAAAACGCACGCTGTCACTACTGCTCGACGCGCTCGAAGAGTTCTACATGATACCGATCGTCGCGCTGGGCATCGCGGCGATCGGCTGGTTCATCATCCCCGACTTTTTCCGCGTCACCCTGGCCCGCGAACCTGCCGCCGCGACGGTGCGCCAGGTGATCGAAGGCCGCTCGCCGAAGTTCGTCGTCGTGAAGGGCCGCTTCGATTATACGGGCATCCGGTACCGGTGCAGGAAAAACGAGGAGCTTGAGCGATGCCTGCCCGAGGCCTATCTCTATCCCCTCTTCGACGCGTCCACCGGCGAGGGCGTTTACGTGGAATCGCCGCTCGACCCCGATATCTTTCTCCCCATGCATCCGGGCGAAACGGCCGTCACCGCCGTTACGAAAAACATCTCGGCAAACGACCGTAAATACCACCTGTTCCTCAATATTACCGAAATTTCGGAATGGTCGGAGAGGCGGTTGAAAGCATACCGGAAGATCAATATAAACAGCCCGGCGATGGAGGATATCATTAACCTGCTTTCGGGAAGCGTGAAGGCCCCGTTGAAGGTGAGTGACGAAACCTATCTTGACGCCGACTATTCCATATACAGGGGCTTCTCGGGCTATTTCATCGGAGGCTTCGCGATCGTCATCGTTCTGGCCGGCATTCCGCTTGTTGTCTTCGGCGCGGCCTCGGGAGTTGATAACCTCAGACGGAAATACCGCGACGGCACGGACGCTTAATCCTCTTTCCGAATCCTCAGGTTTTTCATCAGCAGTACGGCGCAGAACGCGATATCCAGCATGAAGACCGCGACCGGGGCCAGAAGCATAATCGCCATCCATCCCATTTCGAGCCGCGCGGCGGGTGCATCCCTGGTGAGGAACATGGCCAGTATCACGGCGAGGACGGCCAGGAGCGAGCCGGCGAAGAGGATGATGAGGAAGATCGCGCCGCAGCCAAGTACGACGAGCGCGTTGTAGAGCGGGGGATTGGCGGCGTACGCGTCGGGGAAAAGGACCGGAAAGAAGGCCAGACGGCTTTTTCTCCTTTCATGTGATGAGCTGATCGCGCTTTTCATGTGCTTTTCCCATTCCCGGGAGGGTGAAACCCATATTGGCTTTGTATCACTGTCCGGCAGCGCACGTCAAACCCAATACGCGCCGGGGGTGCCCGGGTCGGCATGAAAGCTCGTTGACAATCCATCGGGCTTTTCCACAGAATATTGTCCGGCCTGTTTATGGCGTCTGTATTCCCCCGCGAAGGGAAAGTAAGATGGAGTTGATGGGATGAACGTCACCGCGAGACATATCGTTCCTCAGGGAGCGCACCGGGTCCGTTTCCGCGAGTACGCCTGCGAGATGTTCGCCGTGTTCCCCTCGCGCAAGGGGATCGTGAAGGCGATCAAGCGGGGCGAGTTTACCATCGATGGAACGGTCGCCTGTACCGGTTCGTGGGTGCTGCCGGGCCAGGTCATCGAGCACGTCGATCCGGAGCGTTCCGGGCCGAAGCCCTTCGTGCTGCGCCTGCGCGTGGTGTTCGAGGACGAGCATATCGCCCTCATCGAGAAACCGGCCGGCATCGTGGTGAACGGCAACCGCTTCAGGACGATCGAAAACGCGCTTCCGTTGAACCTCGCCACCTCGCCCTGTTACGACGCCCTGCGCCGTCCGCGTCCCGTGCACCGGCTCGACGGGCCCACGGGCGGGCTTCTCCTTGTCGCAAAGACTTCCCGTGCGATGGTCGAACTGGGAAGGCAGTTCGAGGATGGCGCGGTGGACAAACGCTACCGCGCCATCGTCATGGGGTGCGTCGAGGGCGAGGGGCTCATCGACGCGCCGGTCGACAGACGCCGGGCCGTCACCGCGTATCGCTCCGTGCGGCACGTGCCCTCGCTTCGAAGCGGCCGGCTCTCGCTCCTCGATCTGTGGCCGCGGACCGGGCGTACGCACCAGCTTCGCCGCCACCTGGCGGAGGCGGGCTTTCCCATCCTGGGAGACGCGGCCTATGGCCCGGAAGGGCTCGTCTTAAACGGCAAGGGACTTTTTCTCGCGGCGGTCGGGCTGTGCTTCGACCATCCGCTGACGGGAACGCGGCTGGACTTGGCGATGGACGATCCGCCGAAGTTCGCAAGCCTGCTCGACCGTGAGGAGCGTCGATGGCGGAAGTTCAACGAACCCAAGTGACGCTCCTTCAGGCTCGTCTACTTTCCGTCGCGCTTCGCCTGATCGCGTCTGTTCCTCGAGGAGATGTGTCCCTTTATTTTCGCGGGCGTGCCGAGGTCCTTCCTGGCAATCGCGGCCTTTCCGGCTTTGGCCGGCTTTGCCGCCGCGCGGGTTTTCTCCCGGTCCGGGCCGGTCGTACGAAGCGCCTCCCTGTGTTGGCGGGCCTTTTCCCTGAGGGCCTGGCGTTCAAGCTCGATCTGGCGCTTTTCGTACGAGCGTACGACAACGGCGAAAAGGCGCGCTTTTTCATTCGATCGCAGGGCCGTTTCGCGTTTCCCGGCCTCCCTCTTCTGTCGTATGGCCAGGTTGCGCCATTTTTCAAGGAGACGTCGTGTGGCTGCGAGCTTGGTTTTGATTTTCGCCGCTGAAAACGACTCGATGGCGCCGGGCAAGCTTTCCTGCGCCAGTTTCCATTCCGATGCGGAGCAGAGCTGTTTGTACTGGTTGATGGGCATGGTCATTCTATCTCCCGTAGAATTTTTCCCCGTGCATGAGGATTCTGAACAGTATAGTCGATCCGGAATATCCATTCAAGGCAAAAACAGATGTAATCATGCGGCGATGATTGCACTTCCGCTTGACGAACCGAAGCCCATACCATGGAAATACCCGGCATGACGCGCGACGAAATAAGCTCCCTTCCTCTCCATCCGCGGCTCGACGAAGTCGCCGACGCGTTCGCCCGGTCGGGCCTCCTGCTCCTCTCGGCCGAGCCGGGGGCGGGGAAGACCACGCTCGTGCCGTGGCGCCTGCTTGCACACCCCGATTTCGCCGGTTCGAAGATACTGCTCCTCGAGCCGCGACGCATCGCCGCGCGCATGGCGGCCGACCGTATCGCCGCGCTCCTCGGCGAGGAGGTGGGGAAGAGCGTCGGGCTTCGCACGCGGCGCGAGACCATCGCGGGTCCGTCGTGCAGGCTCGAGGTGGTGACCGACGGCGTGCTGGTGCGCATCCTCCAGTCCGACCAGGCGCTCGGCGGATACGGAGCGGTCATCTTCGACGAGTTTCACGAGCGCGGCCTCATGGCCGATCTCGCCTTCTCGCTCGCCTGGGACTGCAGGCGGCACCTGCGGGGCGACCTTCGCATCATGCTCATGTCGGCCACGCTTCCCGCGGGCGATTGTACGTCGGCCTTCGGCGAATGGCCGCGCCTCGAGGCGCCGGGAAGGAGCCATCCGGTACGCGTCGAGTACCGCCCGCCGCGCGCGCGTGAGCGGATTGAAGAGGGAGCGGCGCGCCTCGCGCTCGAGGCAATGGAATCATTGAACGGCGAACCGGGAGGCGTGCTGGTGTTCCTTCCCGGCTTTCGCGAGATAAACCGCGCGGCCGATATCCTCGCCGGCAGGGTCCGGGCGCGCGCCGCCGTGGAGGTGTTGCACGGCCGCCTCTCCCTGGAACAACAGCGGCGCGTGGTGCGGGGGACCGGCCGCGACGGACGGCGTATCGTGCTCGCCACCAACGTGGCCGAGTCGAGCCTTACCATCATGGGAGTCCGTGCCGTTGTCGATACGGGTTTCGAACGCCGCGTGCGCTTCTCTCCGCGCACCGGCATGGGGCACTGGGAGACGGTGCGCATATCGGACGCATCGGCCGTGCAGCGTTCCGGCCGGGCGGGGCGCCTGGGGCCGGGGCTGTGTCTTCGCTGGTGGGCCGGGGACGAGCCTCTCGCGCCCTTCAGCCCGCCGGAGATACTGGAGGCCGATCTCGCGCCGATGTATATCGAAACGGCGGCCTGGGGCGCCGCTTCGCCGCTCGATCTGGTGTGGATGACGCCGCCGCCGGAGGCGCATTTGAAGAGGGCCGCGGCGCTGCTCGATGAGCTTGGGCTCGTGCTCGGCGGCGCGATCACGCCGGAGGGGGCGCGGGCCGCGCGACTGGGGCTGCATCCGCGACTCGCGCGCATGGTGCTTCGCGCCGACGCGGCCGGGCTCGCGCCGACAGCATCGCTCATGGCGGCGATTCTCGAAGAGGGCGAAGGTCCGCGTCCGGAGAGCGCCGATTTCAGCGAGCGCATGGAGGACTGGCGTGCGTGGGAGCGCGGCGTACGGGGGTCCGTTTCTGATTCACGCGCCGGGCGCATACGGGACGAGGCGCGCCGCATACTGCGCCAGTGCGGCGGCGGTTCGTTCAGGGGGGATGATGTGGACGTCTCGCGCGCCGGGGAGCTTCTGCTGTGGGCCTACCCTGACCGCGTCGCGCGCAGGGCCGGCGCGGACCGCTGGGTGATGGCCGCGGGCCGGGGGGCGCGGATGGCCGCCCGCTTTCCCTGTGCGGAGGATTTCCTCGTGGCGCCCGAGATGGACGGCGGCGGTACCGAGGCGCGCATCTTCAGCGCGGCGCCGGTGGCGCGGGAGGCGATCGAACGCGCGTTCGCGCCGCTTCGCGAGGAGGCCCGGTTCGAGTGGAGGGGTTGGAAACCTGTGGTGACGGTCGGCGTGTTCGCCGGGGGGCTGCTTCTAAACGAGCGGCGCTCTGGCGCTCCCGGCGGGGACGATCTGCGCGAAGCCGTTATGCGTCGCCTCGAGGCGGAGGGGCTTGAAGTCCTGCCTTGGAGCGATGGTACGCGCCGTTTGCTTGCGCGCTGTCGCTTCGTTCAGCGGCGCGGCCGCGTGCGGGCATGGCCCGATTTCTCCGACGAGGCGCTCCTTCGCGACGCGCGGGAATGGCTGCCGCCCTTCGGGAACTATGGCGGCGGCGAGGTATTCGGCGAGGGCTCGCTCGCAAGCGCGCTCGCGTACCGCCTGGGGCGCGTCATGCGCGCGCGGCTGGACGCCGAGGCCCCGGAGAGCGTGGAGCTCCCATCTGGTTCGCGCCGCGCGGTCGATTACGAAAGCGGCGATATCCCGGTAATCGCGGCGCGCCTGCAGGAGTTTTTCGGCTGCACCGAGACGCCCCGCATCGGCGGCGAGGGCGCGCTTGTGCATCTCCTGAGTCCAGCCGGACGCCCGGTGCAGATAACCCGCGACCTGGGCGGTTTCTGGGAGCGCTCCTACGAGGAGGTCCGCAAGGAGCTGGCGGGGCGTTATCCGAAACATCACTGGCCGGCCGATCCCCTCGGGGCAAAGCCCACCGCGCGGGCGAAGCAGCGCAAGGGCCGGGGATGACCGCCCGAGATGAAAGGACTTATCACGGTGAAAATATGAATTGTGTCATTGCGAGGAGCGCAGCGACGTGGCGATCTCTAAAGGCAACACGTTGCTTCATGGGGCTTTGCATTAAAAGAGATTGCCACGCCCCGATACGGCCCGGGGCTCGCAATGACAGGGTAATTCAGGAGCCCGTACGCCCCCGAACGACCGGGGCTCGCAATGACAGAACATCGCGGGTGGCCGAGCGATGCGGCGATAGTGCATGCTGCCAAACGGTCATCGCGAGGAGGCCGCAGGCCGACGTGGCGATCTCATTAAACCTGGAGTTTCAAATATTGAATAAAAGTTTTAATAGGATTGCGCTGGTTAGGATGGCCGTGCGCGCCGGACTGGCCCACGCACCGGATCTTTGGCATTTTCTTCCGGACCGGTTGCGGTCCGTCCGTTAAATTGAACGCGGCGGATGCCGCAATTGGAGAAGGCATGAAACTGATCAGCGAAAACGACATCAACACGGCCGTCGCGAAGATGGGCGCGTATGGCGACAATCCCATACAGAGCCTTATATCGGTGATGAACGGGGAGCAGGGAGACCTGCTCGATTACCTTGTCGAAGTCGAGGCGGACGACTTCAACCGGGACGAGCGCGACCTGCTCCTTACAGTCGTCGTCACCGCCTGGTTTATTCTTAAAGACGCCGCGGGCAGCATGCCTCCGAAGAGCGGTGCTTTCATAGATTATTTGCTCGAACGTAATCTCGACCGCTACGAGGAGATAGGCGAGGAGGAGGAGGTGACGGCGGACGGCTTTTTCGACGAGCTGTTCGCGGAAGGGGCGGAACAGCCCATACTCATGGGATTCCTCTCGGGGCTGGTGCTCGACCGGCCGGAAAGTTACGCCGGCGAAATCCGCGACGAGCACGTGCCTGCCATTCTGCTGCATGTAAAAACCGTCGTGGACGCGCTGGTCCTCGACGAGGAGGAATGGTCGGCCGAGCGGGAGGTGGGCGAGTTTTCGCAGGAGGACTTTGACGAAGCGGCTATGATCGTCATCGGTCTGTACGAGGAATACGAAAATAGCGCGAACTTCGAAAAACTGGGCGGGCGCGAAAGGGCGAACTCGCGAATGATCGTTACCGGTTTCGGCGAGTTCATGTATAATTACTTTTTGCTCATGCCGGCGGCATGGACGTCGCAGCGCGCAGCCGAGGTGTGCGCGGAGCTCATGCCGCGCAAGGTCCTCGCACCCGACGACTTCTTCGCATCGTTGTATCCGGTGTTGATCTCATTCATGGGTTTTGTCGCGGAAAAGGGGGCGGTGCCCCATGCGGATCGCATCGCCAGGCGGCTCCTTGCATCCGGGGGGAAGCCCTGATACACCGCTCTCCTCAAACCTGAATTCGGACCGAGGCGACATCTTCCCATCGGTTTCGGATGAGACACCGCTTCGGGTTCGAAGGATCCATAAAATGCGCTGGTAATTTTGTCGGCCGCGTGCTGCGATACGGACTGCATCGGAAACAGGGGGGAACGGCCATGACGAAATTATCATCGTTTAACGATGTCTCATCCGGCGGCGTGTACAATTATTTCGCGCAGGGGGCATACACGGCTTCCGGATCGGGAAAACTGATCGAGGTAAATAATCCCGTTGACGGCGGGCTCCTCGGCACGACCCAGGCGATAACACGGGAAGAGCTCGACGCGGTGATCGAATCGGCATGGAGGCGGTTCCCCTGCTGGCGCGATACACCGCTTCGGGAGCGCGCGGAGCTGTTGCACCGGGCCGCCCGGATAATGGAGCGCGAGGCCGACGTGCTCGCCGAAATCCTCTGTGACGAAATCGCCAAGCCGATAAAAAGCGCGCGCGAGGAGATCGTCCGCACCGCGGAGATCTTCGACTTTACCGCCGAGGACGCGCTTCGACTTGAAGGTGAGACGAAATTCAGCGACGTTTTCGCCCAGCAGAAGCGCGACAAGATTTCCCTCTCATACCGCGTGCCGCTCGGCGTGGTTCTCGCAATCGGGCCGTTCAACTACCCGTTCAACCTCACCGGGACCAAGATCGCGCCGGCGCTGGCGGGCGGGAACGCCTGCATTGTCAAGCCCCCTTCGGCGGGCGCCATGACCTGCCTGTACTTCGGCGCGATCATGCGCGAGGCGGGCCTTCCCCCGGGCGTACTTTCGATCGTAACGGGCAAAGGGGATGAGATCGGCGATTACATCGTCTCGCATCCCGGCATAAGCATGATCGCGTTCACCGGCAGTTCCGCCACGGCGCGGCGGATAGCCTCGAAGGCCTCCATGGTGCCGCTCCTCTTCGAGCTGGGCGGCAAGGACGCGGCGCTCGTGCTTCCCGACGCGGACCTCGAGCTCACCGCCTCGCAGATCGTCTCGGGCGCGTTCTCATACTCGGGTCAGCGCTGCACGGCGGTCAAGCGGGTGCTCGTCTTCGAGGACAACGCGCGGGAACTTGCGGACAGGATAACGGCGCTTGCCGGGAAGCTCACCGTGGGATTGCCGCGCGAGGACCCGGTTATTTCGGCCCTCATCTCGCCCGCGCAATGCGATTACGTACAGGGACTCATCGACGACGCGCTGGCGAAAGGCGCGTCGCTGTTATGCGGCAACCGGCGCGAGGGAAGCATAATGCGTCCCACGGTGCTGGACCGCGTGACCGCGGACATGCGCGTGGCGTGGGAAGAGCCCTTCGGGCCGGTGCTTCCGATTATGCGTGTGAAGAGCATCGCCGAGGCCGTCGAAATCTCGAACCGCTCGGAGTACGGGCTGCAGGGGAGCATCTTCACCGGCGACATCAACTCCGCCATCAACATCGCCATGCAGCTCGACGTGGGCACCGTGCAGATTAACTCGAAGACTCAGCGCGGGCCCGACCACTTTCCCTTCATGGGCACAAAGTCGTCGGGACTGGGCACGCAGGGCACGCGCTACTCCATAGAGGCCATGACGAGGATGAAGTCCATCGTCCTGAACCTCTCGGAGAAGGGGAAGGTGGAGCTGGCATGTTCGTCTTGAAGAAAAAGTCGGCGCAGGGGCGGCGGTTCAGGCCTGGCCCAACTCCTCCTGTAAGCGCAGGCGCTCAGTATTGATCGTTTCCCACAGCCGCCTGGAGAGCTCCTCCTCGCTCGCGTCGGCGAAGCTTTCATACGGCACCTCGTCGAGCACGCGCACGCGTATGCGGTGCGTGCCGTGGTAGTTCACGCTGTACTTGGGCAGGGCGTGGCGCGTGCCCTCCACCACGACGGGCAGTATCGGCACCTTCATCTTCTTGGCGAGGATGAATGCCCCCATCTTGAAGGGCTTGAGGTTTCCGTCGGGCGAGCGCGAGCCCTCGGGGAAGATGAAGATGGAGCTCCCCTCGGCAAGTCGTTCCTCGGAGTCGGCCATCATCTGCGCGATGCTTCCCTTGTCTCCCCTGCGAAGTTTGATGTAGCGGTTCAACACCATGTTCCAGCCGATAAGCGGAATCTTGAATATCTCGCTCTTGGACACCCACTTGAAGTGGACGTAGAGCCTGAAGAGCACCAGAATGTCGAGTTGTGACTGGTGGTTGGAGACGATGACGTAAGCGGCGTCGCGGCGGATCTTTTCGCGTCCCTCGACGCTGACCTTCCAGGCCGGCACGATGTAGGTGTAAAAAGCCCCCCAAAAGCAGGTGTAAAGGTGCAGCAGGCGCAGCCGCCGGTCGAAGGGGCGCGTGACGAGCCAGATGAGCACTGCCATGAAGTAATAGAAGATCGATGTGGTGATGATTACGGTCAGAATGAGTACCGCTATAAATCTTTCCATCGGATTTTCCTGGATTGGAGTATGCGCACGGATAGGGTATTTCTTTCAAAAAGGGCCGATTTATGCAATATTTTTATGCGAGGCCGGGCGGAAATAGGCGGACTCGGGAAAGTGTACAATCGAAGGAAGATCATCTAGCGGGCCTCGAGCCGCGTCCGCCATAATGATGGACCGGCTTGACATCCGGCTTCCGGTATGATAGGCAGACGACTGGACTTCTCACTCTTTATTCCCGAGGTGTTATTATGACAAATGCTATGATGCTCACGCTCCGGGCGGTCCTCGTTCTTGCCTTAGTGGTTGTCGCGTCGTGCTCCGCGGAAAGGGCGGGCGACGGGAAAATCGTCGACCAGCACGGCAAGGCGATCGAACCGATACCGGAGCCCGCGGCCCTGGATTCCGCGCAGGTTGAAATTCGAAGGGCCGTGGACCTCCTCGACGCGGATGGAAAGCTCGCCGTGACGGGGTGGGCCCGCGCCCCGGTGGCGCGCTTCAATCCGGAGAACATACGGGCAGACGCGCGGCGCGTGAAGAAATGGGAGCACTACACCTTTTACGGCGGCCGCTACGCCGGCGGCGTAACGATCTCCGACATCGCCACGGTGGGCATGGGGAGCGTCGAGCTCTTCGACATGGAGACCGGCAGGGAGGTCCTCGCCCGCACGCTGATGGTGCGCCCGGGCGCGATCGCCTTCCCCGACGACACGAAGGGCGACCTGGAGTTCCGGAAGGGGAGCTCCTTTATGGTTATACGAAAACGGAACGGCCTCAGGACGGCGGAGTTCCGCTTCGACGAGCGCGAAGGCGGCGAAACTATCGTCGGGCGGCTGGTCTTCCGCGAGCACGGAGAGGAGGCGCTGGCAATCATCACGCCCTTCGAAGACCCGCTCCATTTCTTCTACGAGTACAAGGTGCCGTCCCTCTCGGTCGAGGGGGAGATGTCCTATCGCGGAAAGACCTATCCGGTGAAGAGCGGCGAAAGCTACGGCGTGCTGGACTGGGGCCGCGGGGCGTGGCCGCAAAAAAACCGGTGGCTGTGGGCCGCGGGCGGGCACACGGTGAAGGGAAAGCTCCTGAGCTTCAACCTGGGCTACGGCTTCGGTTCGAAGGCCGGCGCCACCGAGAACGGCATCGTATACGGCGGCCGCGTCCACAAGCTCGGCCGGGTGGTGTGGAAGTACGACATATCGGATTACATGAAGCCGTGGACTTTTAAATCGGCCGACGGCAGGTGCGAGATGAGCCTGCGCCCGGTATATCTCCTGCACTCGGACATCACCCTGGCGCAGATGTTCGGTTTTCTCAAACAGCTATGGTCGCTTTTCTCGCTTTCCGAGATCAGGGAAATTGTTGCTACCGAGGCCTACCTGAACAAGGTCATAGGGTATTATACGGGCTTCGTCGTGCTCGACGATGGTACGCGGCTCGAGGTGAAGGACATGCCCGGTTTCGCCGAGGTGATGTACCAGGTGTGGTGAGCGCCTCACCGCACTCTGCCCGCCAGGTAAAGGATCAGGCTGAGGACGACGCTTATGACCAGGCCGCTGGCGAGTGGTATGTGGACGCTGAAATGCTCCTTCCTGATGGTGATGTCGCCCGGGAGCCTGCCGAGGTTACGTATGACAGGCAGGGAGTCCCCATACAGGAAAAACACACCGGCCAGAGCGATGACGATGCCGAGGATAATGAGCGTTTTACCGATGTCCATGATGCATACGTACGGAGAAAACGATGATCCGTAAAGCACAATTCGCGGCGTGCCGGCCAACCCTCCCCGTGCCACCGAGGACGGGAGTCCGATGAGCACCGCCCACACCGCCTCCCTCGAGCCCTTCGAGACCTGCTCGATCAGGCCGCCCACCGAGAACGCCAGTCTGAGCTTCCGGCTGACGCGCAACTGCCACTGGAACAAATGCGCCTTCTGCCCGGTCTACAAGTGCGGCGCGCGCTTCTCCCGGCGCTCCCTCGACGAGGTGTTCGCCGACATCGAGCGCGCCCGCGCGCTCGATGATTACCTCTACGAGCGCGGCATCGGCTTTCCCGTCTACACCCCTGCCGATTACGCGCGCGCCGCCGGTGTGGCCGAAGAGATCGGCAGGGCGCGCCGGGAGGCGGGGGTGCCCGACCCCGTCACGCCGGAGGGAGAACCGGCCGCGGTGAGCCCCCGCATGCGCTGGTTTATGCAATGGTTCCGGGACCGTCCTTCCATAGAGGACTGCGTTTCACAGCTCGTAAGCTGGCGAATTGCCGGTGGGACGACCTGTTTCCTCGGCGATTCGGACGGCCTCGCCCTCAAAGCGGATTTTCTGTGCGCGGTGCTTCGGCGGGTGCGGGAGCGCTTCGGAACGGTGCGGCGCTTCACGGTGTACGGCAGGACCCGTTCCGCCGCGCGGCTGCGCACACTCCGGGAGCTGGAGCGCATGCGCGAGGCGGGGCTCGACCGCGTGCACTTCGGCCTCGAGAGCGGGAGCGACCGGGTGCTCGCCGCGGTGCGCAAGGGCGCCACCTCGCGCGACCACGTTGACGGCTGCCGCACTACGCGCGAGGCGGGGTTGTCGTGCTCGGTGTACGTTATGCCCGGGCTCGGCGGCGCCTCGCTCTCGGACGAGCACGCGCACGAGACGGCGCGCGTGCTGAGCCTGGCCCGCCCGGAATACGTCCGCCTGCGGAGCCTCGAAATCTTCCCCGATTCGCCGCTCGAGGAGGAATTCCTGTCGGGCCGTTTCGTTCCCTGTACCGAGGAACAGGTGGTGCGCGAGATACGCGTTATGATCGAGGAAAGCGAAGGGGAGATGGAGATCGCAAGCGACAGCGCATCGAACCTCCTGGACCTGTACGGCCGACTGCCGGAGGACCGCCCGGCGATGCTGGAGGAGATCGACCGCTACCTCGCGCTCTCCCCGCGCGGGAAACTTGAGTTCAGCCTCGTTCGCCGGCTGCGCGCCTTCGCCGGGCAGTACGGCGGCCTCTCGGACGACGTCGACGAAGCCGTACTGCCGCTTGTCGGGAACGGCCGGATCGATCTCTCCCGCGCCGACGACGCGCTCCTGTCCTCGCTCATCGCGCTGATCCGGGGGAAACTCATGCCCTGAGCCGCACAAGGCGGGCATAAAAAACCGGACAGACGAGCGGCGCGGTGGCATCAGGTTTACATGAAGAAGTCGAATATCATACTGTTCGGTGATCCGGCGCTCTGGGAGGAGGCGAGGCCGGTCATCGCGTTCAATAAAAAGCTCGACCATCTCGACGGCGTGCTTTTCATCGACCGGATAAAGGACGCATTTATCGTCAATACAACCGATGGGAGCGGGCTTTCGGTCAGGGGAATGCTGATCGCTTCTCCGCCGGCGGAACGGCGATCGGCGGGGATCAAAGATTGAGCCCTATGTCCGCGAGCTTATCCGCTCGCGTATCTCGCGCACCATGCGGCCGTGAAACTCCTCGGTAATGGGGAAGCGCGCGATGAGGATCATTCCCGCGATTACGAAGACGACCGGTATGATGGTAAGAAGGGCCTTGATGCCGAAGAGCGCCTCCGGCCCCTGCGGTCCGGCGGGGGTGTAACCCGAGAGCGAGAGCACCGTCCCCACGATGAGGCCCGGAAACGCCACCGAAAGCTTGAAGGAGAAAAAGAAAAAGCCGTAGAGCATCCCCTCCTGTCGCCGGCCCGTCTTCCACTGCGCGTACTCAACCGTGTCGGGGACCATCGCCCAGGGCGAAAGGTACACCGTCCCAAGGCCGAATCCCACCAGACCGAAGAGCGCTACGGTCAGCGCAGGATCCATTTCCGCGAAAAAGAAGATGGGTATTGAGAGCGTTGCCATAATTCCCATCCCAAGGTTATAGGCGAATTTCTTGCCTCGCCTGCGCGAAACGCGCAGGTAGAAGGGGATGGATAACGCTGATGCCGACATGAGCACCACAAAGGCGACCGGGATGAGGTTCTCCGCGCCGAGGTTGTATTTGAAAAAGTAGACCACCACGCCCGACATGGTATTGAGCGCCACCTGATGCATCATGACGCCGAGGGTGAGTATGATAAAGGGCCTGTTTTCGAGGACGGCCCCGAGGTCCCGGGCGAGCGCGACGCCGTCTGTGTCTTTAGGGGGCCGTGCCGTGCGCTCGCGCACCGCGAAGAACGTTACGAAAATGGTAATCGCCATGATGACGGCGTAAAGTGTTCCTACCGCCCGGAATCCCTCCACCGGCCCCCCGCCCAGGGTGGCGACCAGGGGCATGGTCGCCGCCGCTCCGACGAGCGTACCGGCGATGGAAAAGAACATGCGATATGCCGTCAAGACCGAGCGCTCGTGGGAATCGTCGGTGAGATCGGCGGTAAGGGAAGCGTAGGGTATGCTGAGTATGGTCGTGAGCAGGCAGAAAAGCGTAAACGCGCCCATCGCGTACGCGACGCGCCAGGCCTCCTGGGAAATTGCCGGAGAAGCGTACAACATGGCCATGCTGAGCGCGGCGGGGATCGCCCCGAGAAGGAGGTAGGGGCGCTTTCTTCCCCAGCGTGTCGACGTATGGTCCGAGAGATAGCCCATCGCCGGCGACACGAACGCGTCGATGATTTTGGCGAAAAACAGGATAAAACCCGCGGCTGCCGACGAAATGAAAAATACATCGGTTAGATAATACAACAGGAACAGAGCGGGCAGGTTGAATCCAAGGCTCAGGCCGAAATCGGCCGCGCCATAGCCGAGCCGTGCGCCCACGCTTACTCTGTCCGCGGCCGCGCCGCCCTGGTGCTTTTCGGTCATTGGATTGCGGGTGAATCCGGATTATCGTTTACGGAGACCGTTATGCATAACACGGCCGGTTCGGAGTGTCAATACCGTAATTCGGTGCGGGCATTAATAGTTATTTCACCACCTTCACCATTAACGTCACACCGAAGTGCCTGAGAAAGGGAAGGCGGCCGTTGGCCAGCGCCTCGATCCGGTCCGATATACGGCGAAGCGCGCGGTGGAATCGCCGCGGAACGAGGATGTAGTGCCAGGTCCACTTGGTGTGGATGTTCCACGGGGGGCGGAATTCGTGCGCCGTTGTTTCGCATTGCGAAAAGAGGCCGCGGCATAGTTTTTTGATTTCGCCGATACGGTAAAAGCGCATCCGGATGGGGTCGCGGTAGCGAAAGACATGTATGCTTATAAACTGGAGGAAGGCAAAGAGCAGGTTCTCCGGCGCGAAGCGGGAGGGCACACGGATGTAGGCCGTACCGCCGCTCTTCAATACCCGGTGTACCTCGCCGAGGACAAGCCTTCCGTTTGCCTTTGAGAGGTGCTGAAGAACGAGAAGCGAATAGGCCATGTCGAAGCTGTCGTCCCTGAAGGGGAGCCTGGTGCCGTCGCCGCGCAAGAGTACCGGCCGGTGGCCGTTCTTTTCGAGATGCTTTTTGCTCTGCTCGAGCATCGCCTGGGAGATATCCAGTCCAACGCCTCGCGCGCCCCGGTCCAGCACGGGCTTGAGCACCCGGCCCCAGCCGCAGCCCAGGTCGAGCGTGAGCGCACCCTTTTGGACGGGGAAGGGCGGCGGTGCGTCGAGGAGGTTTCCGTAATAGTCCGTGAGGATCGCCTCCACGCCCAGCGTTATAAAAGGGGCGTCTTTGATGGCCCCCTCGTTCCAGACGTCCAGGTATGCACGGTAAAAATCGCTGTCCTTTACGATCACTGTTTGCGTTCCTTTCCGGCATGTTTTAGCTTTTCGGCCGCGGTCAGCCTCTGCATCGCCGCGTGGACGGGATCGTACGAATTCGATGCGTTCCAGAAGAGATAGCCGCGCGCGCCCGCGTCGACGGCGCCGCGGATCTGCTCCAGGATGTAGTCGTCGTTGTACGATTTAGTCCTCCACCTGAAGGCCTGAAGCCACGGGCGCACCGTCGTCTGCGGCGCGAGCGCCTTCACGCGCGCGCACCCCCGGTTGATGAAATAATACGGCTGGTCGCCAGGATTGGCGTGGCCGTCGAAATGGTCGTTGAAGTGCGACGGGTACAGCATCGGCGAGATCACCTCGCAGTGCTTCGCCATCTGCTCAATCCTCTGGCCGATATTTCGAATGTCGATCTCCTTTCCCCACGCCGCCACGCCGAAGATATCGACGGAGAGATTGACGTGCCGCCCGGCCAGCTCGGTGTGCGCCCGCTGCAGAAATCCGGTGATCGTCGCGTCCCTGGGTATCTGGCCGAAGTGGTGCGCATAGGCGGCGTCACCGAGGTTGCCGGAGGTGGGGAAGCGGATGTAATCGAACTGGATTTCGTCGACGCCCTTTTCGGCAATCTCGATCGCCAGCGCGATGTTGTAATCCTGCACGTACTTGTTGGTCGGATCGCACCACAGTTCGGCCCCGGCGCTCCACGGGCTTCCGCTTTTCTTCGAACGGATTGCGTATTCCGGCTTCTTCCGGTACAGCGCGTGGTCGTGGAACACGGCGATCCGGGCGATCACGTATATACCCTTGTCCTTAAGGTATCGTATGAGCTTGTCGACGTCGTCGATGCATCGCTTCTCGTGTGTATTGTACTCGATCGCGGCGGGGACATGGCTTCGATAGTTCACGATTCCGGTGATGTCCTTGACGTCGAAAACCACCGTATTGATCCCAACGGCGAGGAAGCGCTCGAGCGACCGAAGCGTATTTTCGCTCGCCATCGCTCCCCCGGTGTAGTAGAGCCCCCGGCTCTCGATGATCGGCGGCTTGGCGGTTCTTTTGAAGGATGGAACGCGCGGCGGGACGGAGTACGGGATGTACACGACCGAGCCTTTCGCCAGGGTGTCGGCCCCGAGCGCGTTATATTCCTTAATCGTCCGCTCGAGATGGTAGCGCCTGAAAAAGTGCGTATAGCGGAGCGCGGACTCGGCGACCTCCCTGAGACGAATATCGCGCGGCGCCTGAAAGAGCAGCGTTCGGCCGCAATGGTTGAAGCCGGGGGGAAGGCTTCGGTAAACCGCGATATGGTCGCGTCGTTCCTGCGTCCCCATGATGGTAAAGGTGCTTTTGGGGAAGACCGACCGGTAGAGACCGAGAAAGGCCCCCCGGACGCTGTCGGCGAGGAGGGTGACGGCGCCCGCGTTTATTACGACAAGCCACTGGAGCATGAACGTGCAGAGGAGCAGGGTGAGGATCTGGCGGTTTCGTTTATTCATCGGGTGATGGCGATCTCGTTGCAGCGCGCCGCTCCGGTTTTCGATTTTAGTTGCAATTACAGCGGCGGTGGACGATAAATGTACATCGCGCACGGCCCTTCCCGGCCCGCCTTTCGCGCCGGAAGCGGTAGGACTATGAATAATCGTTGAGCCCAAAAAGCAACAGAAAAAAAACGACCATGCTGAAAATTGAAATGGCATTGAATACGCCGGTAAGAAAGATCATCGCCTTAGGGGAGGGGGTGAGGAATTTTTACAGTTTCGTCGAGTCGATCGTGGTGTCGTTTCGCTCGATCAAGTACCTTCGATTTCGGTCAATCTATTCCATCGTGGTCAACCAGACCCGCTTCACCGGAATCGACGCACTTCCCATAATCGTTTCGATCGCGCTCCTGCTCGGTGCGACCACGATCATCCAGGCCACCAAGAACTTTCCGAAGTTCGGGATCGAGGGATTTATCGGGAACCTCCTCGTCATCATCATCGCCAGGGAACTGGGGCCGCTCGCCACCGCCATAATCGTCGTGAGCCGTTCGGGCTCTGCGATCGCCGCGGAGATCGCCACGCAGAAACAGAACAGGGAGATTCTCTCGCTCGAGCTCATGGGGATCGACACCAAGCTCTATATCGTTTTCCCGCGCATCCTCGCGACGATCATGGCGATCTTCTCGCTGATCATCATCTTCGACATCACCGCCTTTTTCGGTGGCTATCTAATTTCACTCAGCACGGTATACATCCCGGCGGGCGTGTTCGTGCAGACCGTGCTCGACGCGTTCAGCTTCAGCGACCTTGCCATCACCATCCTTAAAAGCGTGCTCTTCGGCATTCTCATCCCGCTCATCTGCTGCTACTACGGTTTTATGCCGCAATCCGACTTCCAGATACCGATATTCGTCTCGCGCGCCGTGGTGCGTACGCTCGTAATATTATTTGTGATAAACGCCTTCATTTCGGCGCTCTTCTATTTTTAGGTGGCGTATATGAACCGGGAAGAACTGCTCAGAGTCGAATCGGTCAGTTTAACCGACGCGGGCGGGGCCGCCTGTGGCGACGTTTCGTTCTCGATGACCAGGGGAGAAAACCTGGTCATCTTCGGTCCCGAGGACTCGGGGGCCGAGGTCGTCTGCCCGCTCATCGCCGGCACGGTGATTTCGTTCGACGGCGAGATATTTTTCAAGGGCCGTTCGGTCGAGAGTTACGACTATGTCGAGCGCCACAATTACCGCAAGGAGCTCGGATATCTCCAGAAGAATTACGGCCTGATCAACAACATGTCGGTCGAGGAGAACATCGAGCTCCCGCTGCGCTATCACTCGAGGCTCTCGTCAGGGGAGATCGGGTCGCTCGTAAACCGTCTTATTGGCGAGCTGGGACTCGAGCACTGCCGCGCCCTCCGTCCGGTTTCACTGTCGGGCTCGGAGACCCTGCGGACCGCGTACTGCCGCTCGATCGCGCTCGACCCGGACCTGCTGCTCATAGAGCACGCTCTCGAAGGGCAGTGTCTTCTCAATTCCCGGCAATTCCTGAGGGCGCTGGGGCGATGGTGCCAGCGCGACGATCGCTCGGTCATCATCGTCACCTATGAGCCGGGGCCTTTTGTGGACTTTTCCGACCGCTTTATCATGCTGTACGAGGGCAACATCGTCTTCTCGGGTTCGCGCGGGGACTTTCTCGCGCGGCAAAACGACTATCTCGACCAGTACATGCGTTCGTCCCTTGACGGGCCGATGAAAGTACGGTAATCGGAGGCAGGCTATGAAACTGGAAAAAAACGAGCTGCGCGTCGGTATATTCATCATAATACCGGTGGCCATACTCCTGCTCTTTGTAGTGCTGAAGCTCGGCTACTCCTTCGCGAGCTCCACCATCGACGTATATCTGAAGATCGACAGCATCGCCGCGATCAAGGAGGGCACGCTGGTGAAGATCAAGGGCTATACGGTGGGCCGGGTGATCGATATAAAGCCGGTCTACAAGCCGGCGCTGCATTTCCTCGCGGTCATGCGCATACGCCGCGACATCGACCTCTACGAGGACTGCTCGGCGGTGATACAGAACCAGAACATCATCGGCGACCCGGTCATCGACATCCGCAATCCCGAGAAGAAGGGGGAGCTTCTGCGTTCCGGCTCGGTCATCGAGGGGGTCGAGTACGTCAACCTCGAGGCCATTTTACAGGATGTCCATGCCCTGCTTGCGACGTTGCAGGGCGCCGTCGGCGTTATCCGCGATATCTCTCTCGACAGCCGGAGCAACCTGCGAACGCTCCTCGCCAACCTTTCGGGCAGCATGGCCACCGTCAACGACCTTCTGCTTAATTCACAGAAGGACATCCTCGAGATCCTGACCTCGTTCAGGCAGACGGCGAAGACCATGAACGAGATCTCGGAGGAGCTCAAGAAGCATCCGGTTAAATTCCTGTTCAAGGGACAGAAATAGCCCGTGCGTTACGGCGTTACGGCGCAGGCGCGGATTCGAATCCGCGCCGTAGCGCCGTAACCGAACCAGTCCATCATGCATCTGTTCTCAGTCATAATCCCGGTGTACAACCGTCCCGTTCCGCTCCGGCGGGCGATCGAGTCAGTGCTCGCGCAGAGCTTTCGCGATTATGAGATCATCGTGGTGGACGACGGCTCCACCGACCACACGGGGACGGCAGCGCGCTCATTTCCCGCCGTCCGGTATTTCAGGCAGGAGCGCCGCGGCGTGAGCGCGGCGCGCAACCGTGGGGCCGCCGAATCTCGCGCGCGGTACCTTGCCTTTCTCGACTCGGACGACGAATGGCTGCCCGGAAAGCTCGGGGCGCAGCGTGAATTTATCGAACGAAATCCCCTCGTGCGCATACATCAGACCGACGAGACCTGGATACGCCGAGGCATCAGGGTTAACCCGATGAAGAAGCACCGCAAGCCCGAGGGCGATATCTTCATTCCATCACTCGACCTGTGCCTGGTGAGCCCTTCGGCCGTCGCGATCGAGCGCTCGCTTTTCGATCGCGTTGGCGGTTTCGATGAGCGCCTTGAGGTGTGCGAGGATTACGACCTGTGGTTGCGGATTGCGCTCGACGAACGGGTGGGCCTTGTGGACAGGAAGCTCGTGGTGAAACATGGCGGGCACGACGACCAGCTCTCGCGTCGGCACTGGGGGATGGACCGGTTCAGGGTGTACGCCATCATGAAGCTTCTGCGCGAAAGGGCGGACGACATGGCGTCCCCGCGTCGCGATGCGGCGAGGGAGGCGGCCCGGAGCAGGTGCGTCATACTGGCACAGGGGGCGCGAAAGCGGGGCAACAACAAGCTCGCCGTCATTCTTGAATCGGTGATGCGGGCTATCGATGATGAAGACTATAGCAATACAGCGTTTGAGAGCCTCGCAGAAGCATGACGGACGCCTTGAGGGAGGCCTGCAGGTACGACTCTATCGGGAAGTTGCGGGCGAAAAGCACGGTGCCGTCGGGGAGAAACGCGAGCGCCTGTGCGCCGCCTTCGGACCTCGTATAGCCGGCGACATAGATGCCGCCGTCGTGATCGAGCGAGGCCATTCCCGTACGCGCGGCGGGGATTTTTAAAAGCGCAAGGGTCTTCGCTTTCCGGTTTACGACCAGAATCCTGTTATAGTCGAGTATCGCCGCGGTGCCGTCGTCCAGAACGGTAAGCGCCGTACGCGCCACATGCACCCGCGAGAGCGCCGAGGCCGATGCCTTCCTGTCCACGGTCGCGATGATCGCGATATAGTCTCCCCTCTCGTTTCCGTAGTGGAGCGCGACGTACGCTCCCGAAGGCGATACAGCGATGCTCTTGATAAGGGTGCCACCGCCCGTCCCGGCGCTCAGAAGCCGCCTTCCCGTCGAGTCGATCACATGGTAGCTTCCGTCAAGGAAGCCCAGCGCCGCGATGTCCGTTCCCTTCGAAAAGGCGAGGACCGTCAGGAACCGTCCGGAAACGGGTTCCCCCGTCTGATTGCCGTGAAAGTCGAGCGCCCTTACCCGGGTCTGGTCGCTGTTGACAAGGAGAACGATTTTTCCGTTATACGATAGATGCGGATACTCGCGCGAGTCGGACTTCCAGAAGGGGCTGCCGTCGGCGGCGAAAAACTCCACCTCGGCGCCGAGCTTCTGATAGGCGGCGTAATATCCGCCGTTCCCGCTTGCGGCGAAGAGCGTCTCACCGAACGCGCGCCTGGAGATGAGCCGCCCGTCGGCGGCCAGCAGTGTAAGCGTATTCGCCGAAATGATCGGCGGGAGGGCGCGCGCAAAGAGCGCTCTGTTGGGCGAGCGTTCGATCGATTCCGGGGTCGCAATCGGGCCGTGCCATTCGGGATACAGCTCGATCGCCGGATCCGCCTGCCATAGGGGAGTTAGGCCCAGAACGGCGCCCGTGATGATTCCTATTAAAAGATAGCGCATGGTCACTCCAGCATGAAGCTTTTAAGACGATGGCTGCGCGATGGATGACGGAGCCGGCGGATGGCCTTTTTTTCGATCTGGCGGATCCTCTCCTTGGACAGCTTGAACTTCTCGCCTATCTGCTGGAGGGACAGCGGTTTCTCGCCGTCCAGTCCAAAGCGCATTTTAAGTATCTCGCGCTCCGACGCGGTGAGGGTGTTGAGCACGGCGTTGAGCGCGTCCTTCAGCGAATCTTCAAGGAGCTGGCGGTCCGGTGCGTCGACCCGGGCGTCCTCGAGCATGCTGATTATGCTGGTGTCGTCGGAATCGCCGAATGTAGCGTCGAGCGAGATGTGGTCTTGCGAGATGTTGCGCAGATAATTGATCTCTTCGTCGTCCATGTCCAGCTCCTCCGCTATCTCGTGCGCGGAGGGTTCGCGCCCCAGCTTGTGCTCGAGCTTTTTGTGCATCTTCTCGATCTTCTGCATGTCGGCGGTGCGGTTGAGCGGCAGCCGGATGAGCGAAATCTTCTGGCTGATGGCGAGGATGATGGCCTGGCGTATCCACCATACGGCATACGAGATGAAGTGATAGCCTCTTTCGGGATCGAACTTGTCGGCCGCCTTGATGAGCCCCATGTTTCCTTCGTTGATGATGTCGAGGAGCGAGATCCCGCTGGTCTGGTATTTCTTCGCGATGGAGACTACGAAGCGAAGATTGGACTTTATCAGCTTCTCCTTGGCCTTTTCGTCGCCGTCGCGTGCGGCCCTGGCGCACGTCTCTTCCTCCTCGCGGCTGAGGAGGGGTATCTTGTTAATTTGCTCCAGGTACCATGTTATGGAGGAATCGGAGAAGCTGTCGCCCCGGGCCTTTTTCGCTCGCCCGGGGGCCCGCTTCGTCCCGGTGTGGAAAGAATCGGAATCGGACTCGTCATCGTCGAACAGGTCCTCGTCGACCTCGCCGTCGAAGCCGTCTTCGAGTACGTCGAGGTCGTGTTCTATGGAGTCGGTCTCTAAAGACCGCGCTCTGCCGGGGGTATCACCCGCCGCGGATGTCGTTTTTTTCCGGGCCATAGTGTTCTTATGATGGTTGATCGCCGTTCCGCGGCTTGGGATGTTCCGCAGGATTGGATACGGTCAACGGGCGGGGGGGAAAAATCAAGTATTATTTGGGGCCCCAGAGCGAGGCGAGCCTGCCGGGAAGATCCTGGATCGACGCGGCGTATCCGGGGGTTTCGATGAGCGCATCGAGTCCGTGTTCCGCGAAGAGGAGCCGTGCTTCATCCCTTGATTTAATGGTGGTGCCGGCGAGCCTGTCTTCGGCGCGCGAAGGCCGACCGCCGTCCATCGTGAAGAGCAGGTGACGCGATGATTTCAGCCTTTGCCTGGATTTAACCGGAGAGAGAAACAGCATCTCGACCGATGAAAGTTCCTTCCCCCTGTAGGCGAGAGAGACCTCCCTGCGGAACACCGTGCCGTCCACCAGTATCTTCACGAGGATTCCATCGATATACGAAAACCTTGTGATTACGAGCGGCGTCCGGTTCCTGGCGATGCTGTGCGAGCTTTTAAAGGATGTTTCGGTGCGGACGAGGTCGCCGCCGCTTCCATAGAAGAAGGATTCGACCCAGGCGTCGTCGATAGACGATCCGTCGCGGATTTCACGCGCCCGGTGCGACTGGATGCGGAGCCTTCCGGTCTGATCGTAGGAGAATGTTCGCGTAATGAGCGTTTCTCCGCCCGGCGACGTCAGCCTGGAGGCCTTTGACAGCCTGCCGGCGGCGTCGTATTCGAGCGATATTCTTCCGGTTACAACTCCTTTTTCGACGAAATGTATTTCGCGGAGCCGGCCGTCGTCTCCCGTAATCCGAACCGTCTTATATGAACCGCACGCGGTAAGCGCGAACAACAGTGCCGGTATGATGATGGTTGCCCGGGCGTTAAGGGCCGGGAGGTATCTTGTGTTTGTCGTGCTCATGGTGCGTTCGCGGCCGCCTGTGCTCCGTAACGACATGCTGGCTTCAACCCCGGGACCTCCAATGTTTCACTTTGCATTTCCAAGTTTAGAAAGCGCCGAAAATGTCGATTTTGTCAATGACAATTTACCCGCACCGCTCCGGCATGGAGGTGCCGGGAGTGGTGCCCTGCTCCGGGCTAACGGGACGGCCAAAGGTATAAACTTGTTGATTTTTTATTATTATGAATTATTAGTGTGGCAAACACCGTCCCGCCTGGAGAGTACTGTGCCCGCATCGAGCGCGAAAAATTCCGAGAAGCGCAGCGTCCTCATCATCGATGACAGCAAGCTCAACAGGGCGGTGGTGCGCAACACCCTTTCGAAGCTCGACATGGAAGTTGCCGAGGCCCGGGACGGCATCGAAGGCCTGGAAATACTGGGGCGGCGGCGCTTTGACCTTGTGCTCGTCGATAACATCATGCCGAACCTCGACGGTTTCGGTTTCATCGAGCGTTTCAAGAAAAAAATTGGAAACGAGTTTATCCCCGTCATACTCATGACAGGCTCTGAGGATCTCAACACGAAGATCGCGGGGCTCAACATCGGTGCGGATGATTATCTAATCAAGCCGCTGAACGAAAACGAGCTTTCAGCCCGGGTCAACTCGCTTCTCCGCCTGAAAAAAACCCACGACGAACTCTATAAAAAAAACCTCCTCGTCAAAAAGGAGCTCGACATAGCCAGGAGGGTGCAGCAGTTCATCATCCCCAGGGACTTCTCCTGCATTTCGTACCCGTCCATAAGCGGACGCTATCTCCCCATAGAGGACATCGGGGGAGATTTTTTTGACTGCTACAGGCTCGGGGACGACACGGGAATTCTCATCGCCGACGTGACGGGCCACGGCATACCCGCCGCCATGGTGATGACCATGTCGAAGATGATGTTCGGCCTCTACGCGGCCCAGATCGATTCTCCAGGCGTGCTGCTCTCGCGCGTGAATAACGAGCTCAGGAAGCTCATCCTGGACAACCAGTATATCACTGCTTTTTATATCATTTACGACGCCCGGAGGCGCCAGCTCCGCTTCACCAATGCCGGGCACGCCCGACCGCTCTATTACCGGCGGAGCAGCGGGAGGATGCTGGCCCTGGACACCGACGGTCTCTTCGTGGGCATCAAGGACGGCGCCGAGTACCAGGAAAAAACCCTCAATATCGAGGAGGGGGACCGCCTCCTCCTCTACACTGACGGAATCACCGAGCTAAAGAACTCCCGGCGCGAGGAATTCGGCGAGAAGCGCCTGGCGAGGTTCATCATCGACAACTCCGGGGAAACCGGCGCCGCATTCTGCGACGACCTTCTTTCGGAAATACGTTTTTTCTCGGGCGGCGAGCCCCCCGACGACGACATAGCCTTCCTGTACGTGGAGTTCTAACAGTTTCCTGAAAAACCAGGGTATACTGCTCAAAATATTTTCTGAAATTCGTTGCGTTAGATCTTTTAAAACCTACAAGTGCATTTTTACCTGAACCTGAATGCTTTTCGTCGACAAACAGCACTTGTCACACCCTATATTGCCCTAATTTAACCTGAAACAGCCAGGATATTTCGAATACGCAATATATTGTAAACGCTTACTGCAAATTTAAAAAGATACTCGACCCGATCCAGTCCGCGAAAGTGAGGCCGTCGCATAATTGAAAA